>NZ_JBQKKM010000002.1:0-211884 GCF_052116745.1 Niallia sp. Sow4_A1
AGGTAACAGAGGAGTCGTCTCTGAGCCCAAAATCAAGCAAAAGCGCCCTTCAAGGTAACAGAGGAGTCGTCTCTGAGCCCAAAATCAAGCAAAAGCGCCCTTCGAGGTAACAGAGGAGTCGTCTCTGAGCCCGAAATCAAGCAAAAGCCGTCTTCGAGGTAACAGAGGAATCGTCTCTGAGCCCAAAATCAAGCAAAAGCGCCCTTCAAGGTAACAGAGGAGTCGTCTCTGAGCCCGAAATCAAGCAAAAGCCGCCTTCGAGGTAACAGAGGAGTCGTCTCAGAGCCCAAAATCAAGCAAAAGCGCCCTTCAAGGTAACAGAGGAGTCGTCTCTAAGCCCAACAACATAAAAAATCCAACCTCTAGGTAACAGAGACACTTCCCCCATTTAAACTTAAGCCAATTCAATCCCACCGGTAATACCATATATTTGAGCAGTAACATAGCTAGATTCATCAGATGCCAGAAATACATAAGTACTTGATAATTCAACTGGCTGTCCAGCACGTTTCAAAGGTGCTTGCTGGCCGAATGAAGGAATAGCTTCACTTGGCTGTCCACCTGTAATTTGTAAGGCTGTCCAAATAGGGCCTGGTGCAACAGAATTTACTCGGATTCCTTTAGAAGCCAATTGTTTGGCAAGGCCTCGAGTAAAGCCGTTAATGGCGAATTTGGATGGGGCATAATCTAATAAGTTTGGACTTGGATTATAGCCTTGAACAGAGGAGGTTGTGATAATAGAAGCTCCCTTTGGCAAGTATGGAAGTGCCGCTTTCACTACCCAATATAAAGAAAATACGTTTACTTCAAAGGTTTTTCGGAGCTGCTCTGTTGATAAATCTAGAATATCATCAACAGCCTGTTGTTTTCCGGCTACTAAAGCTAATACGTCTAGTCCACCTAATTCCTGATAAGCTTTATCCACTAATTCTTTACAGAAGCTCTCATCACTTAAGTCTCCAGGTATCAGCACTGCCTTTTGTCCCTCTGCTTCGATTAATTTCTTTACTTCATCAGCATCTTCTTGTTCAGCTGGTAAGTAATTAATGGCTACATCAGCACCTTCACGGGCATAAGCAATGGCAGCTGCACGACCAATGCCAGAATCGCCACCAGTTACTAATGATTTTCGTCCTTTTAATCTTCCAGAGCCCTTATAGCTTGTTTCCCCACAATCAGGCTGGGGATCCATTTTAGCTTGTACACCAGGAGGCTCCTGATATTGTTTTGGAAATTCATCATTATAATATAGATCCAATGGATTTTTTGGATTTGCCATTTTATCAACTCCTTCGTTCATTTTATGTTATTGCATTTACCACCTTAAGGCATTCCTAAACATAAACAAGATAAAGGCCATCCGATATATTGGATAGCCCATAGCAATGTTTTATTTTTTCATATCGTCTGGAGAAAATATTTTCTCTGGACTAAACTGTTCCATCATTTCTGCAACTCCATGAGAGGAAGAAGAATCTTTTGCCTCGGAATCGTGGGAAGATGGTGATGGACTGTGAGAGCTTTGATTTTGCGTGTGTTTGTGCTGGAATTTAGGCATCATTTCATCCTTTTTTCCATAAAGCGCAACTAATGGACAATAACGGACGATACCTTCTGCGATTTTCATCCCAGCTAGCAATGCAATTAGAAAATATGATTGTCGATAAGGCTTCTTCGTCATTTTTGCCGTGCTCCATGCAAGGAATGCACAACCACAAGTAATACGAATAAGCGCATTAATTAAACTTATATTTTGTTTTGGATTCATAAGTTTCGTTCCTCCTACATAAATTTAACAAAACAGTAATATGAATTAATATTTTATATGGTAAAATAATGTTAATCTTAGGAAATTACATAGCAATTCCTAATATATTCAAAGAGAAATCGTTCCATTTTTTATATACATGAGACAGACCATGAAAAGGGAGGAAGCGTAGTGTTAGCTCAGCGATATCGATGGAAAAACAAAGTTTTGCGTGACCATGTATCCATTTTGAATGGTGAAAAATCCCCCACAATCATTCTAAAAAATGCAACTTATTTAAATCAGATATTACGCAAGTGGCTTATAGCAAATATCTGGATATATCAAGATAGAATCATTTATGTGGGCAATGACATGCCCATCCGAATAGATCAAGCAGAAATTGTTGATTGCACAGAACTTTTTTTAGTTCCAGGATATATAGAACCACATGCTCATCCTTTTCAAATATATAATCCCCTAACCTTAGCCCAATATACATCACAATTTGGTACAACTACATATGTGAATGATAACCTTGTTTTGGCTATGCAGTTAGAAAAAAAGAAAGCGTTTACTTTTTTGAACTTTATGAAGGACATTCCATCTACGATATTATGGTGGAGTAGATATGATGCACAAACAGAGCTACAAGATGAAGAGCAAGTTTTTTCCCATGGAAATGTAAAAAGTTGGATAGAGAATGATGCAGTAATTCAAGGTGGAGAATTAACAGGCTGGCCGAAACTTTTAGACGGTGATGATATGATGCTTCACTGGATGCAGGAGACAAAGCGTCTGAGAAAGCGAATCGAGGGACATTTTCCGGGAGCATCTGAGAAAACGCTCGCAAAATTAATGCTTCTGGGAGTAGATAGTGATCATGAAGCAATGACAGGGAAAGAGGTGCTGAATCGTTTGCTTCAAGGGTATAAAGTAAGTCTTAGGTACTCTTCTATCCGACCAGATTTGCCTAAATTGCTAAAGGAAATGAAAGAATTGGGAATTGATCAGTATGATCGTTTAATGTTAACTACAGACGGATCTCCGTCCTCTTTTTACGAAAATGGGCATATTGATCAGCTCATTCGAATAGCAATGGATCATGGTGTACCATTAATAGATGCTTATAATATGGCAACCATTAATATCGCTAACTTTCATGGGATTGAACATTTACATGGCAACATTGCAACAGGGAGAGTTGCGAATATCAACTTACTGAAGGCGAAAGATAATCCAACGCCTGTCTCTGTGTTAGCCAAAGGAATTTGGGTGAAGAAAGATCGTAAAGAAATAAAGGAAGCCTATCCATCGGTTGAGTGGGAGCAATTTAATTTAACCCCCCTTGATATAAAATGGAATGTAAATAGCCTTGACATGCAATTTTCGATGCCCTTTGGAATAAGATTAGAGAATGCAGTAATTACCAAACCATATTCCATCTCGATTAACGTTTCTGATGCAATTCTCACAGAGGAACACGATGAATGTTATTTTATGCTCTTAGATCGAGAGGGAGAATGGCGAATCAACACTTTATTGAAGGGATTTACAAAGGAAATTGGCGGAATGGCTAGCTCTTATACAGGAGATGGAGATATAGTTTTATTAGGAAAAAGCCATGCTGATATGATAACCGCATTTAATCGCTTAAAGGAGATAGGTGGAGGCATTGTTCTGGTGAAAAACGGAAAGGTAGACATTGAAATTCCATTGCCATTAAGAGGAATGATGGCTGCTATGCCAATGGAGGAGCTTATTAAAAAAGAGAAGGAATTACTGCAGTATATTAAAGATAGAGGTTACCAGTATGAGGATCCTATCTATACCATTGTGTTTTTCACCTCCACCCATTTGCCATATATTCGGATTACGCAAAAAGGTTTATTTGATGTTATGAATAAAAGTGTACTCTTTCCAGCGATAATGCGTTAAAATATAAAAGAGTTCTATTGTTTAATTAGAATATTCTGATATATTAAATAAGTAAGGATTTACTCCCATAAAGGGAGTAGATGTTATAAACGACACAGACCATTTAACATCATGTTGATGGATTACTAGGAGGGGACTATGAAGAAAAGATGGTTTGTTTTTCTATTTCTGCTTCTTACCTTAACGGCCTGCAACAGCGAACCGAAGGATGTAGGAAAACATAATGGTAATCAAACCGGCAATGGTGCTAAGGAAGAAGAGGGATTAACAGACCTTGCTACTTTATATCCATTAACTGGTTTGCCTAGCAATACAGAAAGTACAGACCGTGCAGTTACTGTTATGGTTAATAATCATCCTGATGCAAGACCACAAACAGGACTGACAGATGCAGATATTGTGTATGAAGTATTAGCAGAAGGTGAAGTTACTCGGTTTCTAGCGGTTTTTCAAAGTACAAAGCCTACAGTAGTTGGGCCTGTCCGTAGTTCACGAGACTATTATATCGAGCTTGCAAAGGGTTATAATAGTTTGTATATTGCACATGGCTATAGTCCAGAAGCAAAAAAACTGCTTACAAACGGTTATATTGATAATTTAAACGGCATGGAGTATGATGGAACCCTCTTTAAAAGGTCCTCTGATCGAGTTGCTCCGCATAATTCTTACATAAGCTTTGCCAACATTGAGAAGGGTGCAAAGGAGAATAATTATTCGTTATCAGGAGCACCAGAACCATTACAATTTTTAAAAACAAAAGAACTAGAGGAAATAGAGGGCGAAGAGGCAACCTCTGTCACTATTAATTATGGTACGAATCCAAGCTTTAATTCACAGTTTTTATATGAAGATGATATCCAGAAATATATTCGATTCTCTAATGGGGAACAAACAGTTGATTATGAAACAAATGCATCCGTGGCAGTAGATAATGTGTTTATAATTGAAACTAGTCATAAGGTTATTGATAATAAAGGAAGAAAAGAAATTGATTTAACATCTGGCGGCAACGCCTATTTGTTGCAGCAAGGAAAATGGCAGGAAGTTCATTGGGAAAATGTTGAAGGAAGACTTCTCCCATTTAAAGGAGATAAACAGGTAGGTTTTGTACCTGGGAAAACGTGGATTAATATAATCCCTTCGACTCCTGGACTAAAGAGCGCCGTAACGTTGAAATAATGATTGACTATTGGTAAGGCTGATTATTAAAAATGTTGCCTTTGATAAAAATAATGGATAAAAAATGGAGGTTTCCTATGCAAATTGATAAATTAAGAGGAAGAGAGTTGGATCAATTATTTGAATCCATTCTCTCCCTTGAATCATTGGAAGAATGCTATCAGTTTTTTGATGACTTATGTACAGTCAATGAAATTCAATCCCTTTCCCAACGGTTAGAAGTAGCAAGAATGCTAAGGGAAGGAAATACGTATCATACAATTGAAAAAGAAACAGGTGCAAGCACTGCAACTATATCCCGCGTTAAACGCTGCCTGAATTATGGAAATGATGCATATGAATTAGCGTTAGCACGAATTAAGAAAGAAGATCCAACTAAAATAGAAGAATAAGATTGCGAAAGGGATTGTCCCAAAAAAGACTAAATCTGAACGATTTTCTTTTTCGGGACAACCCTTTTATTTTTGAATTCTAGACAGTTTTTGATGAAAACAATGATTAATTTACTATGTGAGAAATGAAACAATTGCTTCCTCCTTTTCGTCCAATAGAAAAGAGAGGGGTTTCCTCCATTCCTTTTAAGAGTTAAGAAAGCATAAGTTTATGAAGTTGATTTGGTGTCCAGCTCCGGGCACCTAGGATTGATGGGCTTCACAACCTTTCCTTACGATAAGTTAACATCGGTTCACTAGAGTTGACCATGTTTTTTCCTATATCTCAGGAAAGGTTGGTCCACCTCACACGCTCCTAAATGGGTGTCCTCCGCTTTTCTAATCACCAAGAAATATTTACAAGCAGTTAATCGGAAGGATTTCTTTTTTGATGGAATATCTAATGCTATAATGAAATGATGTAAAGGTTAGAATGGAGGAAGTTTGCATGTATGATGTGCGCGAATGGCGTCATGTATTTAAATTAGACCCGAATAAGGAAATTTCAGATGAAGCGCTAGATCGTTTATGTGAATCTGGTACAGATGCAATCATCATTGGAGGAACGGATGGCATAACATTAGATAATGTCCTAAATCTAATGGCGCGTGTTCGTCGCTATACTGTTCCTTGTATATTAGAAGTGTCAACAATAGATTCGGTTTCACCCGGATTTGATTTATATTTTATTCCAACTGTTTTAAATAGCAGGGATACAAAATGGATAACTGGTCTTCACCATGAAGCAGTGAAGGAATATGGCGAGCTTATGGATTGGGATGAATTTTTGATTCAAGGCTACTGTGTGTTAAATAAAGACTGTAAAGTAGCGGAATTAACAAATGCCCAGACAGAATTATCCGAAGAAGATATCGCAGCATATGCCTTAATGGCAGAAAAGATGTTTCATTTGCCCATTTTTTATTTGGAATATAGCGGAGCATATGGAGAACCTTCGATTGTAAAAGCTGCAAAGAGTCAATTAAGTAAAACCATTCTGTTCTATGGTGGAGGTATTGAAACAGTCGAACAGGCTGAGGAAATGGCAAATTATGCAGATGTAATTGTTGTCGGAAATATAATTTACACAGACATATCTGCCGCATTGCGAACGGTCGAAATAAAAAAGAGTTATCGTTGAATAACCAATGAAGCTAGGTTAAAATAGAATATATGTTCTTATGGTGGTGAAAAGATGCAATTTTTAACAGATAAAATACTAAATGGATTAAATCCAGAACAGAAGGAAGCTGTTAAAGCGACAGAGGGTCCTTTATTAATTATGGCAGGTGCAGGAAGTGGGAAAACCCGAGTTTTAACACAGAGAATTGCCTATCTTATGGTGGAAAAGGGGGTTAATCCATACAATATCTTAGCAATTACGTTTACAAATAAAGCGGCGAAGGAAATGCGTCAGAGAATAGCAGCTGTTTTAGGCGGAGCAAGTGAGGATATATGGATATCAACCTTTCACTCGATGTGTGTGCGGATATTAAGAAAAGATATTGATCGAATTGGCTATAACCGAAACTTTACGATATTGGATACAACAGATCAGCAGTCTGTTATTAAAGGCATCCTGAAAGACCGAAACATTGATCCGAAGAAATATGATCCCCGTGCTATTCTAGCAAGTATTAGTTCTTCAAAGAATGAGCTTGTTACTCCAGAAGAATTTGCGAAGACTGCAGGCGATTACTTTTCACAAATTGTTAGTGATGTATATACAGAGTATCAAAGACGCTTGCGCAAAAACCAAGCCTTGGATTTCGATGATTTAATCATGCAGACAATCCATCTATTTCAAAGAGTACCAGAAGTTTTAGAATACTATCAACGTAAGTTTCAATATATTCATGTAGATGAGTATCAGGATAGTGCGACACGTTTCTAACTGAAAAGGTTAGACACTAGCGTAATGCTAGGAGAACTAAGAATCTGAAGAGTCGAATGATGGGGTAACGCCCTGAAAGGCTCGCCTAATCCTCCGAATAGCGTTCAGGTGGTGCAAAACACTTGAGGGTTATAAGCTCGGTGAAGTCGGTTGAAGGTCATCCTAACGAGAAAGACGAGGAAAGCTCTCTGGAGGCAGGGGGTATGGCTGATAGACCGGGGTTCTACAAGACAATCTATGGTGAGAAATTAGATGTCACAGCCATCTATTGACGAAATTCCGAATGTACGGCTCTAGAGATATAGCTATTCGAAACGGATAGTCCCGCATGTCGGGGTTAGTGAGGTAGAGTAAAATTTGTCTTTATGAAATACCTTATGATGTTACAGGCATCATCCAGCTAACAGGGCTAGAGGAATCACCTACGGATTGTGAATGAACAGATAGGATTCTTGGAACGTGGTAAGCCGATAACGTGGAGAGTTTGCATTCTATGAAGCGGTAGCAGGGAAAGCATATATGTCGAAAGTGTATATGTATAACCTCTTTTATGTCGGTGAAGGTAATGGCACAGTACCAAAGAAACTGTTATAACAAACAGTGGAGGGATAGCCATTAGTCAACTGTTAGAAGACGACATTATTAAAACAGAAATTTCAGGTTCGAGTATGACTAAGAGAAATGAAAGCTGAAATTACAAACCCAATTTGGGAATGTAAAGAGGTGAGTAATTGACTGAAACCCATGCGAAGCCGAAGAAGTTAAAAAGTCAAAAGCTGAGAAACAATGAGTATTACAACACACAAGACATGTTTGACCAGTTATATCAGCTAAGTTCGGAAGGAAAAACTTTTAATAAGTTATATGAATTAGTTCTACACCCTGCAAATGTTAAACTTGCTTTTCGTAACATCAAGAAAAACAAGGGAAGTAAGACAGCGGGAGTGAATCAAAACACTATATTCGAAATCGGACTTAGAAGCCCTGATATGCTTGTACAATATGTTAAAAAACGCCTAGATGATTATAAACCTCATAAAGTGAAACGTAAGGAAATCCAAAAGCCAAATGGCGGCATTCGTCCTTTAGGAATTCCTACTATTGAAGATAGACTTATTCAACAATGCTTATTACAAGTTCTTGAACCTATATGCGAGGCTCGCTTTCATAAACATAGCTATGGATTCAGACCTCATCGGAGTCAAATCCACGCATATTCAAGGGCTGTAACATTAGCAAACAAAAACAAACTACATTATGTAGTAGATGTTGATATTAAAGGTTTCTTCGATAACGTTGATCATGGGAAGTTGCTTAAACAACTATGGACGATTGGAATTAGGGATAAACGTATTCTTTCGATTATAAGTAAGATGCTCAAAGCTGAGGTTAAAGGAATTGGGAAACCTACTAAGGGAACTCCACAGGGAGGAATTCTTTCTCCGTTACTTTCAAATGTAGTATTGAATGAATTCGACTGGTGGATAAGTAATCAGTGGGAAACAATTAAGACGAGAAAGGATTACACAAAGATACGTGTAATTGGTGGAAAACAGCGGTTTGACCAAACGGTGAAATACGCCACCCTTAAAAGGTATACCAAGTTAAAGGAAATGTTTATTGTAAGATATGCAGATGACTTTAAAATCTTTTGTCGAGACCACAAAACCGCATTTATTATATTTGAATCTTCTAAGCAGTGGTTAAAGGAAAGATTAGGCCTTGAAATCAGCAATGAGAAATCGAGAGTAGTCAATTTACGTAAGAACTATTCGGAGTTTCTAGGGTTTAAGTTCAAAGTAGTTCCAAAAGGCAAAAAGCGTGTTGTTAAATCGCATATGACAGATAAATCACGACGCAAGGTAATTGAGAAAATAAAAACAAAAGCTGAATTTATTCGAAGAAAACCGAATAAGGCTGAAGTAACTAAATTTAACTCAACTATCTTGGGAATTCACAATTATTATCGGTATGCGACACATACGACAAAGGATTTCAGTGAAATTTCTTACTCAGTCAAACGAATCCTGTATAACAAGCTTAAAAAAGCAAAGAGTTCAAAGGGAGTTATCACACCATTCTTTCAAAAAGCATATAAAGATTATCTTAATAAAAAGAAATTCTTTGCGTGTGGCATGATGTTATTCCCGATAGATGGGGTGAAACACAAAAGCCCTTTGAACTTTACTCAGGAGAAAAACTCTTATACCGAAAGTGGACGAATCTTGGTTCACAATAGCCAAGAGGCTGTATCGCCATTCATGGTACATTATTTGATGGAAAACCCAATAAAATCGGAGAGTATGGAATACAATGACAATCGACTCTCAAAATATATTGCTCAATTAGGTAAATGTGCAATAACACGTAAAGATTTAATCATTGGGGAAATGGAACTCCATCATAAAAAGCCTAGAAATAAAGGTGGAACGGACGCTTATCAAAACCTTATATTTATATGTAAGGAAGTCCATAAGTTAATCCATGCGGTAAAGGAAAACACCATTAATAAGTACCTTAATGTACTGAATCTTAATGAAGAACAACTGAGTAAAGTTAACGCTCTTCGTAAAAAAGTGGGCAACTGTGTAATTGATAATGTAACGAGCTAGTAGTTGATGGGGCGCCGTATGAGGTGAAAGTCTCACGTACGGTGCTAAGCGGGGGAAAAGATGGAGATTACTTCAAAGTCTTACCTATCGCAACCGAATAGATCACAATATATGCTAGTAAAACTTTTAGCAAGCCGATTCCGCAATCTCTGTGTAGTTGGGGACTCTGATCAGTCTATTTATGCATGGCGTGGTGCAGATATATCCAACATCCTTTCTTTTGAAAAGGATTATCCAAATGCAAAAGTAGTAATGCTGGAACAAAACTATCGTTCCACAAAACGAATTCTGCAAGCCGCGAATCAGGTCATTGCCAATAATTCTGGTCGTAAAGATAAAAATTTATGGACAGAAAATGAAGATGGCAACAAGATATACTATTACCGAGCTGATAGTGAGCAAGGGGAAGCGCAATTTGTTATTGGGAAAATTCAAGAATTAAGAAGAGAAACATCTCTTAACTTATCGGATATAGCTATCCTTTATCGAACAAACGCACAATCACGTGTAATGGAGGAAATGCTTCTTAAGTCAAATATTGAATATTCGATTGTTGGAGGTATAAAGTTCTACGATCGAAAGGAAATTAAAGATACACTTGCTTATCTTCGTCTGATTGCAAATCCGGATGACGATATTAGCTTCCAACGGGTCATTAACGTTCCAAAGCGTGGAATTGGCTCTAGTTCAGTTGATAAAATCGCTAATTTCGCAGCAATGCATGATATGTCCATGTATCAAGCATTAGAGGCCGTTGAATTAATTGGCTTAAGTCCAAAGATTACGAAGGCTGCAAGTGAATTCCGTGATTTAATTCAAAATTATACAAGAATGCAGGAATATTTATCTGTGACAGAACTTGTCGAAGAAGTTATTGATAAATCCGGCTATGTAGACATGTTAAAAGCGGAAAAGTCCATTGAAGCTCAAAGTAGATTAGAAAACATAGAAGAATTTATGTCTGTGTCGAAAAACTTTGAAGATGCTAATGACGATAAATCATTAATTGCTTTCCTAACAGATTTAGCATTGGTTGCCGACATTGATAAATTGGATGATGATGGAAAACAAGCAGATTCTGTTGTTTTAATGACATTGCACTCTGCAAAAGGTTTAGAATTCCCAATTGTTTTCTTAATTGGTTTGGAAGAAGGAGTTTTCCCACATTCTCGTTCATTAATGGAAGAAGGAGAGATGGAAGAGGAACGCCGTCTTGCATACGTAGGAATTACACGGGCAGAGAAGCAATTGTATTTAACAAATGCCCAGATGAGAACTTTATTTGGACGTACCAATATGAATCCACCTTCTCGGTTTGTAAAAGAAATTCCGGAAGATTTGCTTGAAGGTGTGAATCCTGTTTCGAATAGACAAAGAATGTCACCAGCACAAAGCGGCTCTCGAACTTCTTATTCCCAACAGCAGCCAACGAGAAAGGCAGTTATCCGTCCTGCTACAGTCGCAACAGGTGGAGAAGGAATCGGATGGAGTGTAGGCGATAAAGCAGTCCATGGTAAATGGGGTACTGGGACGGTTGTTAGTGTTAAAGGGGAAGGCGATTCAAAAGAGCTAGACATTGCTTTTCCAAGCCCAGTAGGCATTAAACGACTATTAGCTAAATTTGCACCGATTCAAAAAGGATAAGGAAAGGAAAAGGATATATGGAACAAACTCTTGCAGAGAAGCGAGTTAAAGAACTGCATAATTTATTAAATCAGTATGGGTATGAATATTATGTTCTGGACAATCCTTCTGTTCCTGATGCGGAATATGACGCATTATTAAATGAATTAATCCGTTTGGAAGAACAATTTCCGAGCTTAAGAACAAATGATTCTCCATCACAGCGAATTGGCGGAGAAATACTGGATATGTTCTCAAAGGTTCAGCATCAAAAACCGATGCTGAGCTTAGGGAATGCATTTAATGAGGCGGATTTACGCGATTTTGATCGAAAGGTTCGTGCGGCTATTGGGGAAGACTTTTCATACGTCTGTGAATTAAAGATAGATGGGCTTGCTGTTTCCCTTCGATATGAGAATGGCTTATTTGAACAAGGAGCAACGCGAGGAGATGGAACAACTGGAGAGGATATTACGGCGAATCTGAAAACGATTCGTTCTATTCCCCTACGTTTAAATCAACCGATCAGTTTAGAGGTTCGTGGCGAAGCATTTATGCCGAAAAAATCCTTCGAGGCACTTAATAAAATAAAGGATGAAAATGGGGAAGAGCCATTTGCCAATCCTAGAAATGCTGCAGCTGGTTCTTTACGTCAATTAGATCCGCGCATTGCGGCATCTCGAAACTTGGATATCTTCCTTTATGCCATTGGGGATGTTGGTCAGACTGGTGTTCAATCCCATAGTGAAGGACTGGATTTACTCGATACACTTGGATTCAAAACAAACAAAGAAAGAAAAAAATGTCAAACAATTGAGGATGTTTTACAGTATATTGAAGGCTGGCAGGAAAAACGTCCACACTTGCCCTATGAAATAGATGGTATTGTAATAAAAGTAGACGGTTTAGCTCAGCAAGAGCAGCTTGGAACAACTGCAAAAAGTCCGAGATGGGCGATAGCATACAAATTTCCCGCAGAGGAAGTAATGACAAAGCTTCTTGCCATTGAACTGAATGTGGGGAGAACAGGTGTTGTGACGCCAACTGCTGTATTAGAACCCGTAAAGGTTGCTGGAACAACGGTGAAAAGAGCATCACTACATAATGAGGACTTAATACGGGAAAAAGATATTAGACTCGGCGATATGGTTGTTGTCAAAAAAGCTGGTGATATTATTCCAGAAGTAGTGAATGTTTTAGTGGAAAAAAGAACCGGTGAAGAAGAAGAATTTCTAATGCCTACTCATTGTCCTGAATGTAATAGTGAACTTGTTCGATTAGAGGAAGAAGTAGCATTGCGCTGTATTAATCCAAAATGTCCTGCGCAAATTAGGGAAGGCTTAATTCACTTTGTTTCTAGAAATGCTATGAATATTGACGGGCTTGGTGAGCGAGTAGTGAGCCAATTATTTTCTGAAAAACTAATTGAAGATGTTGCGGACTTATACACATTAGATTATGAGCAACTCATTCAATTAGAAAGAATGGGCGAAAAGTCTGTGAATAATTTATTGCAAGCAATAGAAGCTTCAAAGCAAAATTCCCTTGAGAGGCTGTTGTTTGGCTTAGGAATTAGACATGTGGGAGCAAAAGCAGCGAAAACAATTGCAATGGAATTCAAACATATGGACCAGCTTGTTAAAGCATCAAAAGAAGAGTTAACGGCTATTAATGAAATTGGCGAAAAAATGGCTGACTCCATTGTCACTTTTTTTGAACAGGAAGAAGTGCTGGAATTAATCAATGAACTTAAAACCTATGGTGTTAACATGGAATATACGGGTCCATTACCAGTAACGACAGAAGATGCTGATTCCGTATTTGCTGGAAAAACCATTGTTTTAACAGGAAAGTTAGAACAACTTTCTCGTAATGAAGCTAAAGAACAAATTGAATTATTAGGTGGTAAAATAACAGGAAGTGTCAGTAAGAAAACAGATTTAGTCATTGCAGGAAATGATGCAGGAAGTAAATTAACAAAAGCGGAACAGTTAGGTCTTGAAGTATGGGATGAGGAAAAACTTATGGAAGAATTGAAGAACAAAGGTGTGTTTGGTGAATGAAAAAACACGTAATGATGGTGCTTGGACTAATATTAGTCCTATCAGCTTGTGCACCTAACTTTAATAAAGAAGAAGAAGTAAAGACAGAAGACGTAGATAGTAATACAACAGAAACAGCGATTATACCAAATTATAAAATCTCTGACGATTATTATAAGGTAGTTGTTCCATTCAAAGCTTCTGAAGCAAGGGGATTGGTTGTAAATAATTTAAATACCCGCTATGACATTGCTGAATTTGAAACAGGATTAATGCGAATTGCACAAAATGCATATGATCCAGAACAATACTTTTTCCAAGAAGGCCAGTATTTAGATAGCAGTTTAATCACCAATTGGCTTGGGAGAAAGTCTAGCAAGAATGCAAAGGGGTTAAATCCAGCTGGCGAGGAAAATGGCAAAGAGCCCATTTATTTAGCTCATATCCTCGAACATGATTATTTAGTGAAAACCGATGATAATAGTTTAAAGCTTGGTGGAATTTCAATTGGTTTGGCTATGAATTCAGTCTATTCCTATGTAGAAAAGGGAGCGGCAAAAGAACTGAAAATAGATCGAACAAAGCTTGAAAAAGAAGGGAAAAAAATTGCAATAGAGGTAGTAAAAAGAATTAGAGAAGTGGAAGGACTTGAAAAGGTTCCAATCATTATTTCTCTTTTTGAGCAGAAGGAAAGCTCCTCTGTTGTTCCTGGAAACTTTATTTCATATGCTAAGGTTGCAGGTGATAGCAAAAGTATAGGGGATTGGGAAGAGATTAATGAAAAATATATTTTATTCCCAAGCTCAGATACGCAATATAAGTCAGAAGCGGATGCATTTTCTTATTTTAAGCAGGACATTGAAAATTATTTTCCTAACTTTAATGGAGTTGTCGGAAGAGCTTTCTATGTGAATGATGAAATGCAGAATTTAAGTATTGAGATTCCGATTCAGTTTTATGGAGAAGCAGAAGCACTCGGCTTCACTCAATTTGTTGCAGGGAAGGTTATGGAACATTTTCCGCCAAATAATACCTCTTCTGTGCAGGTTAGCATTACCTCCGTATATGGCCCTGAAGCATTAATTGTTCGTGATGTTGATGCAGAAGAACCATTTATTCATATTTATCAATAAAGGGATACTTCCATAAATGGGAACTCTTGATCTCTCGTTTATGGTTAGTTGAACACCTTCTTCCTCGAATTTTATAAGCTAACGGTGTACTTACTGAAGGTTAAGAGGATAATGTCAGAGAGTTAATCATCATGCTTCCCTTGAAAAGTGGAATAACTGATGCCTAACTCTCTCTTTTTGTATCATGACAAAAAAATTTCAAAAAGGTACAAGGTTTTTTATCAGCAGAGTAGAGTATAGTATGAGAAAAGGAATCTATTTGAAGGAGTTGTGAACATGTCATCAAACCCTAACTTAGATGATTATATGCAAAAGGGAATGTATGGGGCAAAGGAAACAAAGCCAGAGGAACGAAGAAAATTTCTTGGTACTCTAAGAGAAAGAGTTGTGATTGCACTAAATCAATCCCAAGTAATTGAACCATCGCCCTACAAAGAAATACTTGATGCGATGAAAAAGAATACAGGTGCGAAGTTATATTTAAATGGTCATTTAGACTATTCATACTTATCGAAATATATTAAGGAAGCTAATCAAGCCAAAATGGAATACACGATTGTAACCAATAAAGAGGCAGATAGTGAAATTGGCTTATTAATTGCTTATGATCATGCGATTAATAAAGAAGATATTTATATCGGGGAACAAACAAACGATACAGTAGAAGAGGAATCTTCGCAAGATAGTCAGAAAAAGGGATTATTTACGACTATTGGAAAATGGTTTAGTAAGTAAGAAAAGGGCTCAAAAGGAGAAATCTTTTTGGGCCTTTTTGTTTAAAATAATTGTTGTAGGCATGTTTACTTTTTTTGAAAAGGGTAAATATGAAAAGAAAGTGCAAAATATTTGTTTTGTGAAATTATATTGTGTACAATGTATATGCGGAAAATAATAAATTATTGGAGGAATAATCATGAGCGATACAATTCTTACAACATCTGTTACAGCAACTGGTGGAAGAGAAGGTCGAGTAGAGTCAGAAGACTATGTTATTCAATTTGATACAGCGATGCCAGGAACTCAAAGAGCAAAGGAATTGGAGGATGCGACAAACCCTGAGCAATTATTTGCAGCTGGATATTCGGCATGTTTTGATGGTGCATTACAATTAATGGCGCAGAGAGAAAAAGTAAACTTTGACTCTGAAACAACAGCTAGTGTTAGCTTACTAAAGGATGAAACAGATCAAGGCTTTAAATTAGCTGTAAAATTATCTGTAAAAGGAACTGGAATTGAAAAGGATGTTTTAGAGGAGCTTGTACACAAAGCGCATAACTTCTGCCCCTACTCTAAAGCAACTAGAGGAAATATTGATGTTCAATTAGAAGTGGTTACAGCTTAATAGAAGCATAAAAAGAGAGCAGATGAAAGTACCTAAACTTTTATCTGCTCTCTTTATGTCTATCCTATTTTAAATCATGGTGCATTACGTGAGGTTTTGCAAAAGCTTTAATAGTGATTGCTTTAATTCAGTGATTTCTTCGTCTGATTTTCCAAAAAGCTTGAAAACTTCGGTTGGAATACATGCTGCTTTTTGCTGTAGAGAAGCTCCTTTGTCCGTTAAGGTAATGAGTACGGAACGCTCATCCTCAAGGGATCGCTTACGTTGGAGTAATTGTTGCTGTTCCATTCTCTTAAGCATTGGCGTTAGTGTACCAGAATCGAGGTATAAGTAATTTCCCATTTCCTTCACACTAAGACTTTTATGCTCCCATAGAAGTAAAAGAACTAGGTATTGTGGATAGGTTACATCTAGCTCCTCTAACAAGGGCTTATATTTTTTCGTTAATTCCCGTGAACTTGCATATAAAAGAAAACAAAGTTGGTTTTCTAATTTTAAAGAGTCTAATTCATTCATTGTTCGTCACCTAGCTTTTTAGTCTTCTAAATATTAACTATTGTATCGGATTTTGCGTGAATTTCCTATCTATTTGCCAAGAATGAGAAAAATAAAGCAATTTCTGTCTCGGGTATAAGGGATTTTTACTGCTTAACAACCCTCTTAGAAAAAAGAAGGATTTACGAAATAGTTAGCGAAATAAAGGAGAAAAGGGAAAAAATGGAGAGCGTATTTATGAATATTACAGCGTTAAGACCCAAAAAAAGGTCAGCCCTACGTCTTTATTTCGGGAAAAAATATTATACCACAAAGAGATATATGCAATGGATGAAAGCGAGAAAACACTATGCAAAGAAAAAGCAAAAGGCATTACTACCCCATTCTTATTTTACCCATAAAACAATGCTACTAAGAGAATTAAAGGATGTTGATATGAGGCTGCAGTATAACAAAATTATTAATTTAAAAGTGGCGGTTTCAAAAATAAATTTGATAGTCATAGAACCAGGAGAAACCTTTTCTTATTGGAGAACAATAGGCAAGCCCACTTATAAAAAGGGTTTTGTAGACGGGATGGTTCTGTATTCTGGGAGCTATCGTACTGGAGTTGGAGGAGGGCTGTGCCAGCTTTCTAATCTGATTTATTGGATGACATTACATACTCCGTTAACAGTGGTGGAAAGGCATCGCCATAGTTATGATGTTTTCCCTGATTCCAACCGAACACAGCCATTCGGTAGTGGCGCGACTTGTTCCTACAATTATTTAGACCTACAAATCAAAAATGAAACAGATACTACTTTTCAATTATGCTTAGAAGTAACAAATACCCATTTAAGTGGGGAATGGCTAGGGGCAGCACCTAGTTTATCTCATTATGAAGTGTTTGAAAAAGAGCATCAAATCACACCAGCCTATTTCGGCGGCTATATTCGCCATAATCAAATTTATCGAAAAAAATTTAATAGAAGAGGTGTATTATTGGAGGAAGAGTATATTACAGAAAATCATGCGTTAATGATGTATGAGCCACTCCTTTCCTCGCTGGAAAATAACCGATAAAAAGAGGGAGGTCCCTCTATTTTTACTTTAAAATAGAAATGAACGGAGCGACCAACTAAATCAAAATGGTATAATTGTAAAGACTATGTACATTTAATATGGATAAACATTTTTCAAGGAAAACAATCATTTATAAAGAAACGGCTTTCTTACAAGATATAATCTTACTTTCGGTTGCTTTCCTAATGATTTGTTTGCTATTATCAGATTATTGTATTGTACGTATAATGATGGAGGTGACATATATATGTCAAGAATTACAAAGGAAGAAGTAAAGCATGTTGCGAATCTAGCTAGACTTGCGATATCGGATGAGGAAGCAGAGCATTTTCAAAAGCAATTGGATGCTATTATTTCTTTTGCAGAAGAACTAAATGAATTAGACACAGAGGGAATTGAACCAACTTCCCATGTATTAGATATGAAAAATGTATTACGTGAAGATGTACCAACAAAGGGCTTACCTGTTGAGGAAGTTTTACGCAATGCGCCAGACCATCAGGATGGACAAATTAAAGTGCCATCTATCATTGAGTAAGGAGGGGAAATCATATGAGTCTTTTTGATCAAAAGATGACGGATTTACAGGAACTATTACATAAGAAAGAGATATCTGTTACAGATTTAGTAAAAGAATCGTATAATCGCATAAAAGACGTAGATGGGAAAGTACAAGCATTTTTAACATTAGATGAAGAAAATGCTTTATCACAAGCTAGCGTACTAGATAGCAAGCTTGTAAATGGGGAACATTCCGGGAGCCTATTCGGAATGCCGATTGGGATAAAGGATAATATTGTTACGAAGGATTTAAGAACAACTTGTTCGAGTAAAATCTTAGAGAATTTCCAACCGATTTATAATGCAACAGTTATGGACAAGCTGCAAGCAGCTGGAGCTATAACAATCGGAAAGCTAAACATGGATGAGTTTGCTATGGGATCTTCCACGGAAAATTCCTATTACCAAAAAACGAAAAATCCATGGAATCTTGAAACAGTTCCTGGTGGATCATCAGGTGGATCTGCTGCATCGGTTGCAGCGGGTGAAGTACTATTTTCCCTTGGATCAGATACTGGTGGCTCCATTCGTCAACCAGCAGCTTTCTGTGGGGTTGTCGGCTTAAAACCTACATATGGAAGAATTTCTCGCTTTGGTCTCGTTGCGTTCGCATCCTCACTTGATCAAATTGGACCAATTACACGTACGGTAGAAGACAATGCTTTCTTGCTTAATGCTATTTCTGGTTTAGATCCAATGGATTCTACTTCGGCAAATGTAGAGGTTCCTGATTTTACGAAAGGCCTAACGGGAGATATTAAGGGCATGAAAATAGCTGTGCCGAAAGAGTATCTAGCAGAAGGAGTAAACGAAACAGTTCGCCAATCTGTTTTAGATGCATTAAAGGTATTAGAAAAATTAGGCGCAACATGGGAAGAAGTTTCCTTGCCACATAGTAAATATGCCCTTGCTACATATTATTTATTATCTTCTTCAGAAGCATCTGCAAACCTTTCTCGTTTTGATGGGGTACGATATGGTTATCGTGCGGATAATGTGGAAACATTAATCGATCTGTATAAGCGTTCACGTGCAGAAGGATTTGGCGATGAAGTGAAGCGCAGAATTATGCTTGGAACCTTTGCTTTAAGCTCTGGCTATTATGATGCTTATTATAAAAAAGCACAAAAAGTACGTACATTAATTAAAAAAGATTTCGAAGATGTATTTGAAAAGTATGATGTTATTATTGGACCAACTACTCCAACACCAGCCTTTAAGTTAGGAGAAAATGTGGATGATCCATTAACGATGTATGCAAACGATATATTAACGATTCCAGTGAACTTAGCTGGCGTACCAGGTATATCGGTTCCTTGCGGCTTCTCTAACGGTTTGCCACTTGGTTTACAAATTATCGGTAAACACTTTGATGAAGCATCTGTATATAAAGTGGCTTATGCGTTTGAACAAGCTACAGATTATCATAAACAAAAACCAACGCTGTAAGGGGTGAAAAAGATGGAATTTGAAACAGTCATTGGGCTAGAGGTCCATGTAGAGTTAAAAACACAATCAAAAATATTCTCAGCAAGTCCCAATCACTTCGGTGCTGAGCCGAATACAAATACGACAGTAGTCGATTTAGGCTATCCTGGCGTACTACCTGTTTTAAATAAAAAAGCTGTAGAATATGGCATGAAAGCGTCTATGGCATTAAACTGTGAAATAGCGACGGAGACGAAATTTGACCGTAAAAACTATTTTTATCCAGATAATCCAAAAGCTTATCAAATCTCACAATTCGATAAACCGATTGGAGAGCATGGCTGGATTGAAATTGAAGTAGATGGCTATAAGAAAAAAATTGGGATTACCCGTGTGCATTTAGAAGAGGATGCAGGAAAACTGAATCATGAGAAAGGATATTCATTAGTGGACTTCAACCGTCAAGGAACGCCATTAATTGAAATCGTTTCTGAGCCAGATATTCGTACACCAAATGAAGCATATGCTTACTTGGAAAAATTGAAATCCATCATTCAATATACAGGCGTATCTGATTGTAAAATGGAAGAAGGTTCTTTGCGCTGTGATGCCAACATTTCGATTCGTCCTGTAGGACAAGAGGAATTTGGAACAAAAACGGAGCTGAAAAACTTAAACTCCTTTAACTTTGTTCGCAAAGGATTAGAGTATGAAGAACAACGACAAAGAGAGGTTGTTTCTTCAGGTGGTGTCATTAATCAAGAAACACGCCGCTTTGATGAAGCAACAAGTACAACATTGCTAATGCGTGTTAAAGAAGGTTCAGATGATTATCGTTATTTCCCCGAACCAGATTTAACAGATTTGTATATCGACGAAGATTGGAAAGCAAGAATTCGTGCGGAAATTCCAGAATTACCAGATGCAAGACAAAAGCGTTATATGGAAGAATGGGGCTTACCAGAGTACGATGCGAAAGTATTAACCGTTACGAAGGAAATGGCTGATTTCTTTGAAGGCACTGTTGCAAATGGAGCGGAGCCAAAGCTTGCTTCTAACTGGGTAATGGGCGATGTTTCTGCCTATTTAAACGCAGAGCAAAAGGAGCTAGCAGAAGTAAAGCTAACTCCAGAAAATCTTGCTGGTATGATAAAGCTCATTGGAAATGGAACAATCTCCAGTAAGATTGCAAAACAAGTTTTTAAAGAGTTGATTGAAAATGGCGGAGATGCGGAAGCGATTGTTAAAGAGAAAGGGCTAGTGCAAATCTCTGATGAAGGTGCATTGCTGAAAATCATCGGCGAAGTATTGGATAACAATCCTCAATCCATTGAAGACTTTAAAAATGGAAAACAAAAAGCAATTGGGTTTCTTGTTGGTCAATTGATGAAAGCGACAAAGGGACAAGCAAATCCACAAATGGTTAATAAATTATTAGTCGAAGAAATGAATAAAAGATAAGAAGGGAATCTATCTCCCCTTTAGCTGTCAGCAAATGTTGAAAACGACTTTGCTGGCAGCTTTTTTAATGGGAAAAGAGGGGGAGGATGGCAAAACTAGCTTGGATAGTGGTATATATTCTAGTCGAACGTGGAAATCAGCCAACCCAACGATAAATCAGCCAAAGTAGGAGGGAAATCAGCCAAACCAGCGATAAATCAGCCAAAGTAGGAAGGGAATCAGCCGAACTAGCGATAAATCAGCCAAACCACCATCCCCATCCCAGCACTTCCCTCCACAACCTCCAAAATCAAAATAAAGGAGCAACTCTTAAAAGAGCAACTTCTTTATTTTGATTTCCATTCATTCGACAGTATTTCCCAGGAAAAGTCCGTAATCAACAATTTCCTGAAAAGCTTGTCCAATTAAGGGGAATCAGCCTATTTTCTTCGGGTTAATTCGATCCTTTTTTATGTTTTTATCATTAATTTTAGGTTCTTGATGATGAATAAAATTAAGAATATTAGAGCGATGTAAAAAGATTAATAGTATTAAAAACAAGAAAAAGAGCCAGTCATGTTGGATGGTAGGAGATAATAGCGCATATAAAAAAATGATTATTCCTACTGAAATACTACCCAAGAATACATATTTTGTTATAAAAATAACAGCGAAGAATGCAAAATAGGTAATGAAAAACAAAGCTGGATTGGCAACGAGAAGGGTCCCTGCTGTAGTTGCAATTGCTTTTCCACCACGGAATCTAGCGAAAATTGGAAAGCAATGACCAATGACAGCGACTAATCCAGTGTATAACGGATTTATATCTACCATTAGCAAGTATGGTAAGCATGTGGCTAGCGCTCCTTTTCCGACATCAAGTAGTAAAACGGCAATCCCAGCTTTTTTGCCTAACACGCGAATAGAATTAGTAGCTCCTGGGTTAAAACTGCCATGTTTACGAATGTCTATACCATAAAAAACCTTGCCGATAATTAAGGCAGTTGGAAAAGAACCGATTAAGTAAGAAGCTAGGATAATAATAATCAAGTGCATTTCTCCTTTGACATAATCTTAAGTTTACTAGAATTAAACAATATTTTTTTTCTTCTTTTATTCTATGCAGCAAAAGGGAGAAGATTGTTTCCTTCTCCCTATATTATAAATAAAAGATGCTGTTTTTTATTTAATTTTTAAAAGTCTATTTTATAAATAAATGTTATGGATTTAAATCTTGTTCTTTTACTACCAATTTTTCAACCGTAACAATCACTTCTTCTGTATCCACATAATCTATAGTTAACTGCATCCCTTTTTCTAGGAAAATACTATAAGGAAAATCATTTGATGAAACTTGGAAAATGGTTTTATTTCCATCTAACATGAATTTTACAATCGTGCTATTTTCTACTTCAGATTTATATACATAGCTGACCGTTCCCGTTACTGTCTTTTGTTCGGCAATATTATTAGGGACAGTTTTATCATTTTTTAAAAGGGTGACAAGAGCATATTTATAATCATTAAAAAGCTTTGTTTTTTCAGTATGATAACTATACACCTTTTCATCCTTTGCATTAATCAACATAATTTCTCTTAATACATGATTGCTGTCCATAAGCGGGACAACCCATGTGAATTGCCCATAAATTGTATAAAGCAGCGGAGTGCCAGCTTCGTATTTTTGGGCGCGGAAGGTTTTTTCCGCTACATTGATAGCAGATTTACCATTTAAAGAGCCGTTTGCTTCGGTGTAAAAAGTAAGAGCACCAGTGCGAGCATTAATCATAGAATAACCAACCATACTACCACTGTCTGATTTCGGACGAGTGAAGTCAGTAAACCAATGCAATTGTAAGTCTTCATTAAATACACCATTTACTTCGTCTACATTTTCCCAAGCAGTTGGCAATTTCATGTCTTCTTTTGCAAAAAGAGTGTTCCAGAAACCATGAATATATTTTCCATACCACTCATTCCAGTCCTCAGCAACACTTGTAGGAATGACATGGTCAATGAAATCAGGAATATTGTTCATAGCATAGTCCTCTATTTTTCCAGTAGCTGGATCAATGATATAAATCCCTTTAATATCAATAATTTCTCGGAATTTATTATATTGACCATACGGAATAACATAATAAGGTTTATCGTTATCATCGGGTTCAAAGCTTGCCTCAAGCAGAATCATATCTTTATGCTTATTTCTGACTAGCCTTTTTAAATCCTCGTTAAAGTATGCAGACGGAACATACTTCATGGATGATTGAACTAAGATGGCATCCTCATTTTCATCCTCTGCACTCATTTTAATAAAGCCAGGAACATCACTTCCTTTTACCCATTTGAAAAATCCTGTGTATTCAATCGGCGTTACCCAATAGAGATGATCATCGATCTTTTGTAGAGTGGAATTTCCTAAATCATAATAAGAAGGATGGGCAAGCTCCCCAAGTTTTTTCTCACTTCGATAACGTGCATAGCTTTCCGGTACAACGACGATATGCTTCTCATTTGTAGATACAGCTTCTTTGTCGATAACAGTTGCTTTTTCTTGTACAAATCGATATTTATCGCCGGTAATAGTTAATGGATAGATAAATTGGACGTAAAGACTAAATAAGACAAAGTATAAAAATAGAATTCCGGTTATTTTATATCCCTTTACTTTTCCAAAAAGTAAATCTAAAAATAAGAAGAAAGCAATATAAATAGCACCATATTTAAATAGAGCCTGTAAGGAATGATCGATTAGCTGAAAATAATCAAGACAAAAAATAATTAAAAGCCCAGCAAGCAATCGTATAACTTGAAAAATGAGAAATCTTTGTTTTTTTAGATGGCTTTTCCATAGGAATGGATTTAGTGTTAAAGCCAGTAACGCAAATAAATAATGCATACACATTCTCCTTTAATAATTTGCTATAGAGTAAATACGAAAGAAGTGGTAAAAAGTTTCAAGTAATAATGGTACTATTACAAAGGAGAGCAATCCAAATAAAAGGAAGAAGCAAGCAAAAATAATAAAAAGAGTGTAGGGGGATGACAATCCGTTTACGTCTATTATTATAGAATGGCTAAGAAAGGGGGGAGAGGCCATTAGTGATCAAGTATTAATTGATAAAGTAAAGGCAGGAAATGATCACGCATTTCGACTGTTAGTAGAAAAGCATCGAGACTATTTGTTTCGTTCCATATACAGTGTTTTGAAGGATCAGAAAGAAGCGGAAGATGCGGCGCAGGAAGTGTTTATTAAAATCTATACCTCTCTCCCCAAATATGAGAATCAAGGTTTTAAAACATGGATTACAAGAATTGCTGTCAATCATGCCATTGATATGAGAAGAAAGAAGCAAAGAAGAAAAGAAGAGATGGCAGAAGAATTGGAATCTCACATAGGAGGCTCACTTGCTGATGATGTAGAATTAGAAGTGATAAAGCGGGAAAGACAAAAGCTTGTCCAACAAAGGCTTAAGGAAGTACCTGCTAATTATAGGGATGTCATTTACGGTTTTTATATTCAAGAAAAAAGCTATCAAGAAATGGCTTCTGAACAAAATGTGCAAGTGAAAACGATTGAAACGAAGCTATATCGCGCAAGGCTTTGGATCAAAACGCATTGGAAGGAGGAAGACTTTTTATGACAACACATTATTCTAAAGACTATTGGATGAAGTATGTAAGGGATGAATTAAAGGAGACAGAAAGAATTCTACTTGAAGATCATTTGTATACATGCGATCAATGCTTAGAATTATATATAGATGCAGTAGACATGAAAGAGGAGAAACTTCCTTCAATTTCAGATGAAGTAGCCTTTATGAATGATATTATGGAGCAAATAACCAATGAAAATATGGATAGGAAAAAAGACGCGAAAAAGAAACGTCCTTTTTATCAATCATCCATATTCCATTATGCCATTGCCGCGAGTCTCACATTGATACTGATGTCGGCAGGATTCTTTCAATCGATTATAAAACATACAGAAACAATCCAAAAAGCGGAAGTATCTTTGAAAGAAGAGCCAAAATCCGGCGGTTTAGTGGATAAGACATTTGCTTGGATGGATTCATTCGATGGTAGTAAAAAGGAGGATTTTAAGAAATGAAAAACCCGATTGTTGCAACAATCTTAGCATTTTTTCCAGGCGGAGGTCTTTTCTACATTGGGAAAAAGCTACGAGGCTTTTTATATGGGCTTGCTGTATTTGGACTAGCATTTATGTCCATCATCATTCAAAGTTCATGGTATTACGGCCAGTGGACATTTATTGTAATTGTTATTGGCTTTATTATCTATTGTATTAGTTTTCTCGATACATTAATAACGACCAGTAGCTATTTAAAAGAGCGGGTGAATTTTTCTAATCATACGGAAGCTGGAGAGGCAGCACCTGTATTAGTAAAAACAACCGAGTCCGAGCGTTTTTATACGATTGTTTTATCGTTTATTCCTGGTTTAGGGCATATTCAATTAGGATTAGTATACCGTGGAATAACTTTATTGACGGCGTTTCTAGGTCTAGGAATTATGATTTTATTTATCACATTTCTAACCTATACGAATGAATTTCTATTATTCTTGGCAATTTTACCGGTTATTTGGATTTACGGATTTTATGATGTTTCCCAGCAGTTTAATAAGAAACTGAAAGGGGAAAAGCTTGAGGACATTACTATTTTTCAAGATTTTGAAAAGAATCAGGAAGAAGGGAAGAAAAGTAAATTTATCGCCACCTTCTTATCTGTATTTCCAGGTGCGGGTCATTTATATTTAGGTCTGCAGCAAAGAGGGATTCAGCTAATGGCAGCTTTCTTGTTCTCTATCTTTATTCTCAATGAACTACGATTAGGTCTCTTCTTATTCGTTATCCCGATTATTTGGTTCTATAGTTTCTTTGATGGATTGCAAAAAGCGTCAAAGATAGGAGAAGAAGAGCTAGAGGATGTACCTGTCATTGCCTATCTAATTAACTACCAGAAATGGTTTGGAATTGGACTACTCGTTATTGGTCTCTATTATTTATTGATTAATATTATCTTACCAATATTTTCGCCTATCATTAGAGAAACAATAAATATTGATATACGTTTCTTTTTTTACCAATATTTTCAGACAGGAATTGTTTGTCTTGTTCTTATATTAGGTGGAATTCATTTATTAAAGGGTACAAAAAAGAAAAAAATGTAAAAATCTCGTGAAAATAAAAAGATAGATTATGCTATTGGCATTTGATTATTCCAATCAAATGGCCAATGGCTACATAAGGAGAGAATAGAATGAGACAATGGCGGGTCGGCACTTTTTCAATGGGCCTATCTTTAGTATTTCTAGGAGTTTTTCTATTACTTACACAGTTTTTTGATTGGCAGATTATCACTGTATTAAAAGTTTGGTGGCCAATTATTTTAGTTATTCTTGGAATGGAAATTTTATTATACTTGTTTTCCTCCAAGCAAGAAAAACCTTATTTAAGCTTTGATCTATTCAGTATTATTATCGTTGGTATCATTGGTACTGCAGGAATATCGATGGTCTTCCTGCAATCTACAGGTATTTTGGATATTGTAGAACAAGGGTTAAAAAGAGAAGAAGTAACAAAAGATTTGCCAGAATTTAATTATGCAATGAAGGATAACATCAAAAGAATTGTTATAGAATCAGAAAGTCAACAAAATCCGATTACAATAGAAGGAACAAATGAAAATGTTCTATCATTATTCGGAACTTTTCGTACCGTAGAATCGAAGGAAATGGAAGTTTCGAAGCCAGAGGATTATCTAAATGTGTCTCAAAAGGGAGATACTCTATTTGTACGTATAAAACAACTGCCTTATCGAATGTCTGAATTTTATACAGACTATTCTTCTATACATACCACGATACTTGTGCCAACAAATAAGAAGTTAGATATTATTGATTTGAATAATGATATTACCTTAAATCCCCGTGAATTAAAAAGCAATTGGACAGTCAACAATGTTTCGCAAATTGATTTAATATTAGATGAAACAGCAAATGTTAAAGTTTCTGTCAATGATACAATCATTAACAATCGAGATCGAGAGAAATGGGAATATACAAGTACAGAGGATGAAAAGGCGGAAAGTGAGACAACTGCGATTTTACAAAAGGGAAAAGGAAGTCCTGCTATCCATGTTTTTAACAGTGGATCATTAGATTTAACAAATCATTAACAAGGTAAAACATCTATCCATGTTTGCTTTTACCATTAAAGAAGATAAAAGGGATAGATTTGCCTCAAAGAATAAAGCATTTCTGAGGAAAATCATCCTTTTATGGAACCTTAGTTAAACTTATCGAACCATGTCCCATTTTGTTGCAGATTTTCCCAATAGTCATAAAATATTGACTCATGCTGTCGGAAAAAAGTTAATCAAACGTTTGATTAATAGAAAAAATCAAGCAATAGTGGAAAGGAAAGTATGGTGAACGAATAGATTGGGTTATAATGTGGGAAGAAATGCTAATCTTGGACACTTACTCTAAGTTGTCACATAACATGGTAGTAGCTAGAGTTAAAAATTGCCTAAGCAAGTGCTATCGTATATGATGTTAGTGGCTATGGAAAAAATGAATTTTGATTATAGGATGATGAAAAATGAAAAGGGCAAGGATAATATATAATCCTACTTCAGGTCGAGAAGCTTTTAAAAGACATTTGCCAGAGGTGCTAAAAAGATTAGAAGAGGCAGGATATGAAACTTCCTGTCATGCCACAACTGGTCCGGAAGATGCGACCTATGCAGCAAGAGTCGCGGTAGAAAGACGATATGATCTTGTTATTGCTGCTGGTGGGGATGGAACCATCAATGAAGTGGTAAATGGGATGGCTGAGCAGGAATATCGCCCCAAGCTTGGGATTATTCCAGTAGGAACGACAAATGATTTCGCAAGAGCGCTGCATATTCCAAGAGATATTATGGGAGCGGTGGAAGTCATCGCAAAGGGCGATACAATTCCAATTGATATTGGAAGAATGAATGATAAATATTTCATCAACATAAGTGGTGGTGGACATTTAACGGAAATCTCTTATGAGGTTCCGAGTAAACTGAAGACGATGTTAGGACAACTTGCATACTATTTAAAAGGTGTGGAAATGCTGCCTTTCATTAAAGCAACGCATGTCAAAATCGAATATGATGGGAAGCTATTTGAAGGGGAAGCTATGTTATTTCTAGTTGGCCTTACCAATTCAGTTGGTGGATTTGAAAAGTTAGCTCCTGGAGCTTCGATTAATGATGGTCTTTTCTCCTTGCTAATATTAAAAAAGGCAAACCTTGCAGATTTCATTCGAATCGCTACACTTGCTCTTCGCGGGGAACATATAAATGACCCGAACGTCATTTATACGAATGCGAATCATATTAAAGTTAGCTCTGACGATAAGGTACAATTAAATCTTGATGGAGAATTTGGCGGCTTATTACCAGCAGAATTTATAAATTTATATCGCCATTTTGAGTTGTTTGTGCCAATTGAAGAAATTCGAGAGGAAGACCGACCTGAACTGAAGGATTATAAAGAAGCATCACAAACAGACAATATCGAGGAGTGAGAGGAAGAAGAAATCCCCTCACTTTTTGTTTTTTAGTTCCTTTAATTTTTCCATAGTGAAGAAGCTTGCGCTTTCCTGATAATATGGTACAATTACCACGCTTATTTTTTTCGGAAATATCGATGTAAAGGAAGACGATAATGAGTAAAACATTACCCGTTCAAAAGAACGATATAATAGATATAGTTTTTGAAGATTTAACACACGATGGTTCAGGTGTAGCAAAAGTAGATGGTTATCCACTATTTATCCCCAATGGATTGCCAGGTGAAAAAGCAAAAGTAAAAGTAATTAAGACAAATAAGAATTATGGTTTCGGCCGTTTAATGGAGATAACAGAAAGAAGTCCCTATCGTGTAGAAGCTCCATGCCTTATTTACAAGGAATGTGGGGGCTGTCAACTACAGCATTTAAGCTATGAAGGGCAATTGAAAACGAAGCATAAGCATGTGAAAGATGTTCTTGAGCGGATTGGCAAAATTGATACGACTGTTCATCCAACCCTAGGCATGGAAAATCCTTGGCGTTACCGTAACAAGTCACAGGTTCCAATCGGTGAGCAGGAGGGTGGCCTTATTGGCGGATTCTATCAACAGCGCTCCCACCAAATCATTAATATGGAACAGTGCATGATTCAGCAAGAGGAAAATGATTATGTCGTCAATACAGTAAAAGCTATTTGCTCGAAATATGGAGTTCGCGCCTATGACGAAGCACGCCATAAAGGAGAGTTACGTCATATTATGGCGAGAAGAGGGCTCGTTACGAAGGAAGTAATGGTTGTATTAATCACTCGTACACAGGATATCCCCAATCGCAAAGCAATTGTTGATGAAATTGTGCAAAAAGTGCCAAATATCAAATCAATTATCCACAATGTGAATAACAAAAAAACGAATGTAATAATGGGAGATATAACGCGTACGATTTGGGGAGAAGAAACCATTACCGATTATATTGGCGATGTGAAATTCGCTATTTCTGCCCGCTCTTTTTACCAAGTAAATCCAGAACAAACAAAAGTGCTTTATGAGAAGGCATTGGAGTATGCAAATTTGAATGGGGAAGAGAAAGTAATAGACGCTTACTGTGGAATTGGAACCATTTCATTATTTTTAGCAAAAAAAGCTAGCCAAGTATTCGGTGTTGAAATTGTTCCACAAGCGATTGAAGATGCTAGAAACAATGCACGCCTAAATGATATCCACAATGTGGAATTCGCAGTAGGAGAGGCAGAAGTAGTTATCCCCAACTGGTATAAAGAAGGAAATGAAGCAGACGTTTTAGTAGTAGATCCACCACGAAAAGGCTGTGATGAAGCATTACTACAGACTATTCTTGATATGAAGCCGAAAAAAGTTGTCTATGTGTCCTGTAATCCAGCAACTTTAGCTCGCGATTTGCGGATATTAGAAGACGGGGGCTACAAAACAGAAGAAGTGCAGCCTGTGGATATGTTTCCGCAGACAATGCATGTTGAGTGCTGTGTGTTGCTCGTAAAAAAATAGAAGATATATAAGGGTCCGAGAATCGGTAATGGATTCTCGGACTCCCATCTTCTTTTATTTCAATTCTTTCTATTAGTTTGTGAAGTATTTCTTCGTCAAGAACAGGGTTTTGAACAAACTGTTCAATTTGTTGGATTAGTTTTGTAAAATCAATTGTTTGTTTTTGTTGAAGTAATCCCTTTTCTAATTTTAACTTTTCCTCATTTAGTTTAGCGAGTTGGATACCATTATCCTCAATGAGCAATCTGTATTCCTCATCTTGGATTTCACCACGTATTTTCATGCGAAGTGCAGTTGTTTTATCTTTCTTTATGTTTTCTATCTCCTTGAGAATGTTAGTGAGTTGTTTTTGATCCCGCTGAATGAAGTTTGCAACCTTTTTCTCAATGTCTTTTTGAATAGATTTTGTAGAGAGTGCTGAAAACATTTGCTTTATATCATTTGAAATTGCTTCAATCAGTTCATTCTCTCTTACATGGTGTTCTGAACATTTTGTATGACCATACTTATTGTATGCCCCACAAATATATCCCTTACGATTGGCTTTATAGTGCATACTCTTACCACAATCAGCACAAAAGGAAATATTTGTGAAGAGGTGTTTTTTAGCATATGGTCGTTTACGTTTTCTTTCAGAGATTAACTGTTGAGCAACATGAAAATCATCTTTGGAGATAATAGGCTCATGTGTGTTTTCGATGACAACATAATTTGCAGGATCAATTTTTTTGCGTTTTTCCGTTGTTACACTAATGGAAGTTTCCTTTTGTTGAACTAGATTACCGATGTAATGTTGATTTTCTAGTATTTTTCTAACTGTAGACCCATGCCATAGTGAACTTGAATTTCTCTTCCCTGCAATTTCAGAAGGAGTTGCTATACCTTCCTCTAATAGCTCCCTCGCAATTCTGTCAAATCCTTTACCTGAAAGATAAGAGTTGAATATTCGACGCACGACATCAGGAGTAGAATCAACTCTGATTTTTAAAACTCCATTTTCAACATAGTATCCATAGGGCGGTATGGAACCCTTAAATTTACCAATCTTTGCTCTGATTTGTAGAGCAGTCTTCACACGTTCACTTGTTCTTTGGGATTCTTGTTCATACATCCAAGCGTATAGTCCAAACATCTGAGTATTTCCCGATAGTGTGTCAATAGCACCATCCATGGTGAGGATGTGTATACCTTGAATTTCTGCTAGATTTTTAATTTCATAAGATAATTGTCCATTTCTGGCTAATCTGGATAATTCCTTTGCCAAAATAATGTCGAACTTCTTCATTCTTGCATCTTCAATCATCCGTTTTAGGGCAGGGCGTTTCTTTGATTTCGTTCCAGACTCAATGTCTAAATATATATCAAATAAGTCCCATCCTTTCTCAGATAATAGATTCATAAACAGTTCTTTTTGGTTTTCAAGGGACTGTTTTTGTTCTTCTTTGTTTGTTGAGACACGAATGTAAATTGCTGATCTCATGCCACATCCTCTCCTTTCTCATTAGAAGAGTCAGTGGAATTCACCTTAGTATTATCATAGAATTCCTTAATGAGTGCGTCAATTCTTTCATTCAAAATGGATTGGAAAATGTCTTCGAGGGTAATGGGAGATTGATTATTGAAGAATCTTTCGAGGGTCATGATGTTTTCCTCCTGTTGTATTTTTTTGTAATTCTCATTTTAAAACAATCGAGTGAGAGAATTCAAAGTCATATGGTTTGAGGGTGTTCGAGTGGAATGATAATTGGTGATTTACTTTTCGAGATAAATTCACTTCCAATCATTGTGAAAATCTTATTATGTTTATATCATAATTGGGATCATGATATAAATCAAAATTATTAAGTTCGAGGTTGTATCAATAGTACATAGAATAACAACCCCTACCCAAAAGGCTGTATATGGAATGAGATAGCCAATAAACGAAACCGTAAGCATACAGCTTTTACGGTTTTTTCTTGTAAACATATACTTGTAATCTACTAGACAAAAGGAAAATACTGAACCTTTACTATTATGTACATGCTGTAATGTTGTTGAATGAGTTTGTGAGGACATTGATGAATATTTTCTTTACAACTTCAGTAGGATGCTTTACTTAACAATCACATTGGTACTTATCAATGTGTTGGGAAGTCATATAAATTAGTTAGGGACGGGAAAAACAAAACTAAGTGAACCCTTGATAACAAAGGCTTTCTTTGCTCCCATGAACTAAAAAAAAGGAGATGGTTTTACAATGATACACACATTTGAAATGATGTTGCTCGTAGAATATTCCGATATTCAACACCTATTTTCCATGTACGGGGTTAACCTCAACAAGTATGATTACTTTGGGGCTGCGGTTACAAAACTAAAGGGTGAAGTAAATAAGAAATTCCCTGCCTATTCAGTTACCTGGATTAGTTGTCGTGCGGATGGAAACTGGAATCTACACTTGAAAGTAGATGTTGTTAAAATGTTGGACAAAGGAGAGATTTTAGAGGAAGATTACGATTTGGTAGAATCAGATCTTCGAAAATTTCTTATCCGCCACTTTGGGCATTCCATGTACTTTGACTCCCATACACTCAAGAGAATAGACTACAAAATGGATGTTGTAGTGCCGAATCCAAAGGACAGGGAGCTGTTATTTCATCTACTTGAAAAATACACAGCTAAATATGCTTACAAGAGAAAAATTAAATGGGGTAAGGATGAAAATGGCAACCCTATTAAATACGAAACTTCGCAATACCACAAATGTAATAGTGTTGAGTTGAACATTTATGACAAAGAAGTAGAACGGATTGCAAATGGTGAAGAAATTCAATCATACGAAGAAAATGTGGTAAGATACGAACTGAGACTGAAGAATAGCCACCTAAATAGCATGAAAAGAAAAGACAAAGGTAAAGGCAGACCAAAGGAATTAAGGAGCTACTTTTCGTACCAATTATGGAAAGCCTACATGGAAAAGCATGTTTTGCCAATTGTTCACCGAGGTGATTATTATAAGATCACCGAGGGGGAAAAAATCATTGATAACAGTCATTTCTCTAAAAATAAAAAAGATGACCTTCGTGCATTCCTCGTTCAAATCTCCAAGGGCAGTATTGATACGCCAAAGAAACACATGTCTAAACCCACCTATCGAAAATATCTTCGTGATATTGAAAGTATCGGAATTAACCCCATTCTCATTCCGAAAAATCGCACCGATTTCCCCAATTGCTTGAAAAATCCATTCAAAGTCTAAAAATAACATTGAAGGTGTCTAAAATGTGTTGTACCCAACGCAATAGACACATTTTTTATGAAAAAATACCACAAAAAGACGAGAGCATTTTATTACTCTCGTCCGTTTTCTGCTTTATACCTAGTCATTGCATCAATTAGTGCTTGTGCGATGACGTCTTGAGTTTTTAGGTGAGGATAATATTCTTCACAAAATCCGCTAAAAGCCTCGTAAATTGCATTATTCATTCGGACACTCTTATTGACGAACTCTGCATCTTTACTGTAGATGCGTTTATCAAGAAGTAAAAGCCCATGTTCTTCAAACTGCTGAATCACCTTTTTCAAGGTATCTACATGATTTTTGATGAAGGCTATTTCATCACTTTCTCCATTTTGTGGGTTCTTCACCCTTTCCTCCTCGGAACGAACAAATGGATAGTATTGTTTGTCTGCTTGATGATACAGGTAATCGCCCTCTCTCATGAGTTTACTAAATGCTCCAGATGGGATTTCGAGGAGTTCATATAGTTCCGCTAGAGTATGACGTTTTAACATCTTATTGACTTCCTGAACTCTTTTTGCTGGTGTCATTGTAATGATTGTGTCTTTATCCATATACACAACCCCTTTCTTTTAATCAAGTTAATATATTATAGATAAAAATTCTTTCGATATAACTGTACCTAAGTGCTTTGACGGTTCGGGAAGGTTAGTTTCATCAATATTTATTCCTTGTTTTAGCTATGAGTTTAATGAAGAGTTAGGATATATACATAATGATTTTTTGTAGATATTAAATCTCAATTAAAATAAAAGAATTTTTTGGGGAGGGTAGAGCATAAGAATTTTGATTTGGATAATTATAAGTTGTAAGATTACTATACAGAAAGAAACAAACCACTTCTTTTCATACTATAAAACCTTCATTCTTCTTCAAGATGCAACCCTTTCTGAGTATGTTTATGAATAACTTACCTCTTAAACAAAGTCATACCACAAAAATCATTTTCATTAAAGGCGATTGCATAAAATGGAGTTGAATTCGGGAGGAATAGGACGAGTTGCTTTCTATATTCCACATTTAAAGGAGAAAGAAAAATGAAAAAACAGTATGGTAGACAACTAGAAGAAACAATTGATTTGGCAATGAGATTATATCAACTACCTTCAATCGTTAAGGAGGGTCATGAAAGATTTGAGCACGTTAATGAATGTGATTACTTTAAAAAAGCAGCCGGAACATATTTAAGAGGCTATCTGGTCTTTTCAACAACGTATCTCATTGAAAAGGGAGCAGAAAGTGAGTTAACTTTCAGTAAAGCAATATACTTAACTGAAAATGGGACTTTACAAAAGTATTATTCCTATGCCGAATGGCCATATTGTGAAAACTGTAAGAAATCCCATCCCTACATTCATCGAGAAGAAGCAAAGGATCAGACCTTAACTGAAAATGAACTTGAAAAAATCGAGGAATTTATCACTAATTCATTTTCCCTCATCAAATAATCCACATGAAAATCCTTCCTTATGAATAACCACATAGTCTTCAAAAATTTCCAAGAGTTAACTTGTTTTGCAATTATAAGAAGAATCTCAGTGTATGCTAAGCCGTTCTCTTTTGGAGTACCCACATAGGAAAAAGCATATATAGAAACAAGTAAAAGCAGTGAATTTCACACCCGAAATCGCACTGCTTTTAGTATTATCAAGACGGTTTGTATGGTAAAATTAGTAAAGAGACTAATTGCACTAACGGTGCAGGATTGTTGAGGAAACTCAGATGTTTGTTAGTATGTTTTTAAATATGATGTAAACATGAATAAAGGGAGAAGGAAATGTTTGCACAATTATTTTTAGGGATTTATTTTGTAGTAAAAGGCATTGTAGAACACTACGCAAGAAAACCCAATTTGTTTCTTTCGGAAGGCACTATACAGAGTATTTCTAAAGAGAACTTGCCAAGCAATTTGAAAAGAGTTGGAAAAACGCATATCTTTCTTGGTATTTTCATTGCAATAATGGGACAAATAGAGCACTGGTATAACCCAGATCTATGGATTTTTATTATGACATACATTATTTTGGGATTTGCTTGTATAGGGATATTAGCTTACTTAAATAAAAAATACTCAGGTGACTATATATTACGATGATAAAAAAATACCATTTATGGCTTTTAAGCTAAAGGGTGCGTTAAGTAAAATATGAAAGTCGCTATTTCACTAACGAATCAGTTTAACGTGAAAGTGAGAAATAAGCGTATCCGTAAGTAGATACGCTTATTTCATTTTGTACTTATTAACATAAACCTACAAGATAAAAAATTTTAGAAATACAAACTTATTAAGAAGTGCATCGTCTATTTATTTAAAGGGAGGTTTATTTGTGGAAGAATTGACAGCTGAAGTAATTGAAATCGAAGATAAAACAGAACTTATTGATAATATTATGACTATGTATGGACAAGAGATATTACAACTGGTTTATTCCTATGTAAATAACAAAGAGATTGCGGAGGAATTAACTCAAGATATTTTTGTGAAATGTTATAACTCATTACATACATTTAAAGGAAAATCGACAATTAGAACTTGGTTGTGGAGAATTGCAATTAACCATAGTAAGGACTATTTGAAGAGCTGGTATAACAAAAATGTAATAAATGTTAAAAATGAAAATGTATTTGATTTGAAAAAAAGAGAAAGTGTAGAAGTGATGGTAATTCGTAAAGATGATGAAGATCGATTAGTGTCTTCAGTAATGAATTTACCGATTATTTATCGTGAAGTTATCTATTTGTTTTATTTTGAAGAGTTAACTATTAAGGAAATTTCAAATATCATTCAAGTAAAGCAAAATACTGTTAAAACACGTCTTAGAAGAGCGAAAGAACTTCTAAAGCAAGAATTGGAGGATAGTGTACATGGAGGATAGACTAAAAGAGTTACGTCAGAAAATGAATAATACAACTTTTGAACAAATAAATTTTTCTAACCGACTTCGAAATCAAGTTCACGAAAAGATAAAAAAACAAAACGAAAGAGAAGATATCACCCTTATTGCAGTCTTACAACTTCTCTTAAATAAAAGAACAGGATATGATTTAACTCAATTATTACGAGCAAGAGGAATTGAATCGTATGAAGATAAAGAAGGCTGCTTATACACTTTTTTACATAATTTAGAAAAGAACGGCTTCTTAACGTCCAAATGGGATGGAACAGATGTGAAATATTATCAAACAAGTAAAAAGGGAAGAAAAGTGTTACAACATGCAGAGAAAAACGGGACTCAAAAAGGATTTATATTAAAACATTTATTTGAGGGGTGATAATGTGAAAAGAGATGCCTTTTTAAATGAGGTTATGAAGCAAATAAAATCAAAAAAAGCTAAAAGAGATGTTAGAACTGAATTGGAATATCATTTGAATAATAGCAAAAGTAAGTGGATGGAAAAAGGTATTAGTGAGGTGGAGGCAGAGGAAAAAGCTGTTGAACAAATGGGGAATCCAATAATCCTTGGTACCGAACTTAATAAACTTCATACACCAAATTATATTTATTTTATAAAATTAAATGTTATTAGTTTACTTTATGCATTGTTAATAACTTTTCCTATTGAGATCATGTTTAATGTATATCGAATCAGTAGGCTAACAGGTCTAAATCTCGGTACAGTAAACACATTTGTCATAATTACAACTGTTGGTGTATTACTGTTAGGTACAGTATTGCTATACACTTTAACAAAGCGATGGTTGAAGTACCGAAAGTCAAACTTTTGGACAATTATTCTTTGGTTTCCGTATTTTATTCTTTTGTTTTGTTTAGTAGCAGCGTTTTTCCCAATATCTAATGAGATGGATAATCCAGGCTACGGTGCTGGTATATTAGCAATTGGTGGAATTTTATATTTCCCTATTTATATACTAATCCTCAATATCGTAGGTTACTCAATAAATAACAAATTAAATATAAATAAATAGAAGCTCTTTTCTTAATGAATTAACTGGCTTTTTTTGAATAGGCTGTTTTCTCAAAGATTGTTGTTTTTTGAGTTAAATTTGCCATAAAGGAATAAGTATATAACTTAATAGTCAGATTTCTAAATCAATACAGAGGGAGGTAATAAAATGAAATTAAAATTGTTTATTTTGCTTTTATGTTCATATCTAATTGCTTTTTCAACAAATTTAGTCCCGTCATTGAAACATCCAGATTCAACTATGAGTATTTTTAATTTACTTGCTACGGCTTTGTTTCTAATCGCTTTGCTAATATTCATTAAAAAAGCGTCTAATAGTGGTAAATCTAATAAAGGGTTAAAAGCATTCTTAATATTTGGCTTCAATCTGGCTTAGTTGTATATGTCATTAAAATGTTTGAAGGAACTATGATGGAATACGCTATTTTGGATATGATAGCATCAATTCAGTATCCGTTTTATTTGATGTTCACAACACCGTTATTTGGAGTGAATTCCCTATTTGACATAAATTATGAGACTTTCTCATTGTTAATGTCAGCAGTGTATATCCTTGCATTCATTTTAGTAATGAGTTTTAAAAAAGTAGATACACAAAATGTTTAAGCAGACCTCTTTGTAGAGGTCTTTCTTTATGCACTACGTAACATCTCAACCGTTGTGTAATTGGATTTTTGACACGCTGAAATGAGTATTTGCTCCACTCGTTTATCAAATGCTAAATCCTTGCCTAATTCGAGCCAACGGAACCACAGGAAAAGGGGTATTTCTAACCTGGAAAATAAAAGACTTGCAATCTTATATGCTGAATATAGGTGGATTCCACTGCTCTGAAGTATTGATTATGATGATTTGTCTACACCTAGCACTCTACGCACGTGGAGGCAGTGGCACTGCTGGAGTCGATCTGATTTCTGATATTTGTATATCTATGAAAGCTGTGGATTTTCTCAAGATGTCAGAGAAAATAAGTAATCGTATCGAAGTAGCTATGAACAAAAAAGAACATGAACTTTACATGGGTGTCGACCATAGTGTTCGCCATCTAGGTTACTAAGAATTGTTTTGGGATGAAACCAATTGGCAACCGTTATGTAAGTCGTGCCAAGATAGAAAGACAATGACTGAGGACAGATTCCAAGAGTTCAAATACTGAAAACACTTCCCCATCACGAAAAAAGATATTATGAAGAGTCAAACCTTGTTTCAAGGTAGATTATGAATGCTTTATGAGGAAATAAATAGAAACCCTTTCAAGTTAGCGTTGAAAGGGTTTTTTATATTCACTTTATTCCATATCCATTTGTGAAAGCTGACGAATCAGATCACGTTTTCCGTAAACAACAGCGGTTACCTGAACAATTAAATGATCCTCGTCTAGCCAGAAATAGACTAGAAAATTTTTAACAGGCATTTTACGAATTCCGTAGTTGTGCCATGGTTCTTCTTCAGTGAGGGCAATTCGCTGTGGAAATTCGGAGAGAGAGGAAATCGCATCCTCTAACGTATCCAATAGATGCAGTGCTGTATCTGGGGCTTTTAGTTCAGAAGCAATGTAGTGTGTAATTTGATGTAGCTGTTCTTGTGCCTGTGTTGTGATTTTTACAACGTAGGTTTCAGCCATCGATTATAATTCCCGTCTTAAGTCATTAAATACATCGGCTACAGGACGAGAACGGTTCGCTTTTGCATCTTCAAACCCAGCATGCATCATGGCATTGAATTCTTTTGCATCCATTTCATCGAGAGCAATAGGTGCAGTGGGAATGGAGAGAGAGAATGGGATGCTCTTTGTCATGATGATTTGTTTGTAAAGCATATTGATGACAACAGAAGCAGGCACTCCTAATTGTGACATGATTGCTTCAGCTTTTTCTTTTATTTCTGGTTCAACACGAGCGAGGACATTTGCAGTTTTAGCTGCCATAAATCATTCCACCTTTCTTTTTTCTTTATTGTATGCTTTTGTATAACGGTTAGCAATACAAAACCAAAACTTCCACAAGAAAGAGTAGGGGCGGTCTGAATCTCTACAAGCCAAAACCCCAAAGACCGGCGCCCCATTTCGTGCGGAAAATTGCAGAAATAAAAGGGGCATACCCAAAAAACAAAAATTAGAATGAAAAAAGTAACGAAAGTAGTATTGGATTGGGAAGTTTACCTTTCACTTCTAACAGTACTTTTGCCGAATGATTGCAGAAAAGACTGTAAAAACCTTGCTCAAATACAGGAGTTTGCAGTCTTTTTTCTTGGCTGTTTTCGTAAAGTTTGTTGCTATGACCCGCAGCCAGAATACACTTCGCTGTCTAATTAGACTAATCGTTTTTTGGTAGACTTTGCATTCAAGGAATGTCTACAAAATCTAGTTTCAAACAACCATACTATTAAAGAATTAATCAAATGCTGAATCAAAAGAATGGAAGGCAATGATTAAATATAAATAGCAAGAAAGGATGAAAAAAATGATTAAATCGTTTTTAATGATAGGACAGTCGGATTTGCAGAAGTTTTTCTAAAACAAAAAGGGGATATACCAGATTCTGTTTTTAATGTATTAAAAGGTTGTTTTTCTGAGAAGGAAATAAGCGAGTTAGTTGCGTTTATTTGTTTTACGACCTCACAACAGTATTATGGTGCGATGATGAAGTTAGAAGTAGAGGGATAATAACATTTATTTTATTTTTTCTTCAGCTAACTGGTGCGTTAATTCTAGAAGGTTTAACGCTATTTTTTATGTAGAAGTTATTGAACTAAATGGGCAGGTTAGTACAAGGTTAAAAATAAACATTGGTAAGTACATTATAATCTTGCAAGAAAATCTAGCAAGATTAGTAAAGAAATCACCTCAAATAAAAAGTACACTCAGGGAAGAGGTGATTTAATGTGTATTTAAAAATTATAAAAAATAATAGAAATGTATTATTTTACTTGTTAGGAGCTGGGACTTCTAGTTTGGGGGATGTTATATCTGGGTTAGCCTTCCTATTTTTAACTTATCAGATGACAGAATCAAGTATACATACAACTGGTGTTGCAATCTCACAAGTAGTCCCTTATCTTTTATTTGGATTAATCGGGGGAGTAATTGCTGATTGGGTAGATAAAAAAAGGATATTAATAATAATCGATCTTATAAGAGTACCTCTAATATTATCATTAGTGCTATTTCAACAATTAGAGTTGCTGAACTATTGGCATTTAATAATAGTGAGTTTTCTTATTCAGTGTCTAGGCTGTTTTTTTAATCCTGCTCATAGGGCTATATTACCCATTATTACAAGGGAAGAGGAAAGATCTTCTGTTAACAGTTTGCTTGACATAGTTACAAGGGGCATTACTGTATTAGGACCTATTGTTAGTGTAGGCTTAATGAATACCATTAACATTATCCACTTTTTTACTTTCGATGCACTAACATATCTTATAAGTGCTATTCTTATTTATAAAATTCAATTTACAGAAAAAAATATAACAGGCGAAAGTCCAAATCAAAGAAAAATAAGTGATATATTTATCTCAATAAAGGATTTTTCAATTTGGGTGAAAAAACAAACGACAATTCGAACCATATTTATAGTTACAGTAATCATTGTGTTTTTCAATACCTGGGTATGGCAAGTCGGTTTATTACTGCAACTAATCGAAACAACCCCAAATGGAGAGGAATTATACAGCTTACTTTTAGGATGGTATGGTGCTGCTGTAATTGCAGTTAACCTGCTTATCCCATTAATTTGGAAAAAGTTAAGTGTGAAAATTTATCTTTTTGGCTCACTGATTTGGGGTATAGGCATTCTCCTTTTAGGATTTGCGTATAGCCTTCCAATGTTTTTTATAGGGATATTAGTTGCAGCAATAGGCTTACCTATATCTGGCTTATCACGAGTATATTTGTTACAGAAATATCTTCCCGTAGAAAAACTAGGTAGGGGCTTTAGTTTTAATGCATTTCTTCTATATTTATCAAATGCTGTTTCTCTTGGAGTATTCGGATTCATCTCTTCATTCTTGTCTACAAGAATCTTGTTTTTAATATGCGGAATTATGATGGTTATTTGTTCAGGTATTTACTTATTAACCATTTCTCGAAAAGCGCCAGGAGTAATACCATATAATCGCTTAAATAATTGATTGTAAACAGTAACAGATGAAAAACCACAGTCCATTGCAATTTCTAATACAGTGTTATATTTTTTTTTTAGCATTTCCTGACTTTTGACGACTCGGTAAGTTTGTAACCAAGAGTATGGGGAAATCCCTAAGATGTCTTTAAAGTAATGGGCAAATTGAAATTTACTTAAATTCGCTACTTTTGCCATCTCATTCAAGGTCCAAGAATGCTGATAATCTTCTTTTAAAGCTAATATTGTTTTATAAATTTGTGGATCTATTGTTTTATAGGTATTTAAATTTATATCTTGTGTATGGGTTCCAACAGCACTTTTCAGTAACATTAAAGCCAATTGAGTGAAACTGTGTTCCAAAAATATTTCCATAGATTTTGTGTCATCTTTTTCAAGTTGTACGAAATCTAATACAAATCTAACCCAATTTGAAATTTGAGAGTTCTTCTGGATATGTGTAGCAAACTGGATATCATTGTGAACAGGATAGAGAGCTTGAGAAACCTCATTAAGAAAAGAAGGGTTTAATTCAATTAAAAATTTCCTATCGTCTATTGCTAATTGTTTATGTTCATCTAGTGGGTTGAATAAAATAAAATGTTGATTATGAAGGGTAAGCTGACTTCTGTTCGTTTGGTAATCTATCGTTCCCATTAAAGAGTAAATAAATTTATAATAATTATCTGAACGCCAGTTGCTTTCTTGGCCGAAATCTTTTTTATATAAGAAAACTCCATTATTGTTTTCTAGTAATAGTTTTGTTGAACTCACATAATCACCTTCTTAGTTATTATAAAAATTGTATCATAATGGGGAGGAAAATTAATGAAGCATGCATTAGTAGTTGGTGGAACAGGTATGTTATCAGGGGTATCACTCTGGTTATTAGAACAAGGGTATCATGTTTCAATCATCGCTAGGAATTCTGATCGGATGAAGGATTTAATAGAACAAACAGACTTAGATAGTCATGTCACACCACTATTTGTTGATTATAGTAATCATGATGAATTACAAAAGAAAGTGCATGCAACAATAAATAAAAATGGTGCTATTGATATTGTAGTAGCATGGATTCACTCTACTGCTCCAAATGCACTTAATATAATAGCGAAAGAGGTTTTAATTAGTAAAAGTGAATGGGAGTTATTCCATGTTTTAGGCAGTAGTTCAGATCTAAATAAAATTAAGAGAGAAGTTACAATGCCTACGGGTTGTTCATATTATCAAGTTCAATTGGGATTTGTAACAGAGGGTTCCCGTTCAAGGTGGTTAACAAATAAGGAAATTTCAGATGGAATCATTGAAGCGATTAAGAAAAAGAAGAAGATACTAACCATTGGCCAAATTGAACCTTGGGATAAGCACCCGTAAGTCATCAAAACGGAGATTCATTAGGCTTTTGAAGAATTGTACTTAAAGTAAAGGGTGGTTAATCCAATAAGAAGAGTTAACCACCTTATTTTAGAAATTATTGTATTAACATGGCAGGTGAGTTTATGAAAAATAATGTGAAAATAATAAGGATGAAATTGTCAATTACTCAAGAACAGTTAGCTAAAGGAGTAGGAGTCGCTCGACAGACAATCGGATTGATCGAAAATGGAAAACATAGTCCCAGTCTTCAACTTTGTATAGCAATAGCAAATGAACTTAATAAAACACTGGATGATCTCTTTTGGGAGGTGGAGTTGTAATGAAATCTTGGATATCGTTTTTATTGCCAGATGATGAGTATCGGGAGGAAAAGATTTTATATTATTTATCAGAAGGATCATTATCCCATTTTCAAATCTCCTTAGAATTCCCATTATTCTTGACTATCTGGCTTTTAGTTTAGTACCCTCTCTACTTGTTAATTTTTTTGGAGCAGTGCTTGCAGATCGTTTTAATAAAAAGAATATTATTCTATGATGGAACCTATTTTAGGGAGAAAGAGGGGGGAGGGAACTTATCAAATAAATTATGCATTATTCGCTACACCGTCGTGGTTAGTCCTCTCAAACATTTGACAAACAGTCTAATTAGACTATAATATTCTAAGAGTGATTAGTCTAATTAGACTAAATGTGAAATGGATAGACCTTGCTTTCGAGGATAATCTACTAAGATATTGTTTCAAACAACCCAACTATTAAAAAATTGATCAGTAGCTATATTCAAAAAGTATCGAAGGCAATAATTAAAATATGTTCTAAAAGAAAGGATGAAAAAAATGATTAAATCGTTTTTAATGATAGGACAGTCGAATATGGCGGGACGAGGATTTATCCATGAAGTTCCTCCGATTTATAATGAGAGAATACAAATGTTGCGTAATGGAAGATGGCAAATGATGACGGAGCCTGTCAATTATGACCGTCCTGTTTCAGGAATTAGTCTAGTTGGTTCCTTTGCAGAAGCATGGAGTCGCGAAAATCAAGATGATAAGATTGGCCTTATTCCCTGTGCAGAAGGTGGAAGCACGCTAGATGAATGGGCAGTTGATCAACCGCTTTTTCGACATGCAATTACCGAAGCCAAATTTGCTATGGAGAATAGTGAGTTAACAGGAATTCTATGGCATCAAGGAGAAAGCGATAGTATGAATGGGAATTACAAAGTCTATTATAATAAATTATTTTCCATTGTTGAGGCTCTTAGAGTGGAGTTAAATGCTCCAGATATTCCTTTTATTATTGGTGGTTTGGGAGATTTTCTAGGAAAAGAGGGATTTGGGAAATATTCTGCTGAATATAATTTTATTAATCAAGAGCTGCAAAAATTTGCTTTTGAACAAGACAATTGCTATTTTGTCACTGCAGAAGGCTTAACTTCTAATCCAGATGGTATTCATATTGATGCAATTTCTCAAAGAAAATTTGGTTTGCGGTATTTTGAAGCCTTTTCTAAAAAACAACATGTATTGGAACCGTTAAATAATGAAAATGAGTTGATAAACCTTATTCATACTAGAGTAAATACCAAATCAGAAAAGATATATAGGAAGACGCTAGAATTAGCGGTAGGGAAAATTTCATATGACGAATTTGAATCTCAGCTCATACAAATAAACAAGAAGTAAACGATAAAAAAATGCAATAACTATTCCAATACTTTTAAGGAAGAATAAAAGAAGGTGTTTTTTTGATACCATTACTCATTTTAGGCTTATTAAAACAAAAACCAGGTTCTTACGGATACGAATTGTTGGCACTAATGGAAGAGAGACATTATCAATATATAGTGAATTTTACTAAGGGATCCTTCTATTATAATCTTCAACAATTAGAAGAAAAGCAATATATTCAACAAGTGGACCAATTAGATAATACTAGAGAAAAGCGTAATTATATTATCACAGAACTAGGTGATAAAGAATTCGAAAAATTGATGTTTAAGTATGGTTCTAAGACAGATTATATAAATTTATCTTTTTATGCAGCAATGTTATTTGCAGATGAATATACAAAAGAGGAACTAACAAAACTAATAAATATACAAATCGAACAAACGCAAAAGAAAATTTTTTTATTAGAACAAACGCTTCAGCATAATGAAACGATTCCTACTTATTTCAAAAAGATGTTGGAAAATTCACGTTCACATCATTTAGTAAATGTTCAATGGTTTGAAGGATTGCTAAAAGATATAAGTAATGAAAAAAGATAAGAGGCATTGAAATAAAAGTTTGGTTGTGCGAAAGATGGAGATCCTTTCATAGTATACAAGCAAATTCTGTTACATGGTTTGCGACAAAGATAATGAGGCTGGGAAATAAGCATTTCAACTAACAATAAAAACTAACGATTATGTAATTGATTCACGTGAATATTCGTATTTGTTATTTGGATAAAGGTTTAAAAACAAAGTGGAATGGAGTGGAGGACGTTCGACTCCTGCGGGAAGTAGAGGAAAGGCTGAGACCCCGCAGCGCAGCGAGGAGGGCACTAAAAAGTCTAGTTCTCCAAATAAAATGAGGTTTTATTTATTTGAAAGTGAATAATAAGTTGGTTTGGAGAGGCGTCCGCTCGACTCCTACGGGAGATGCGAGAAAGTCCGAGACCCTGCAGGAGCGTAGCGACGAAGCGGCTCGGCGCTCGCCCCGTGGAAAGCGAGCGGTAAGCCTCGGAAAACAAAAACCTACACTAAGTTAGAATGGTTTGGTAACTACCGATTCACCAGGTAATTCACTTTTTCAGTGGCCACGCAGCGAGGAGGCTTAACTTCCTCCCCGGCGCATCGTGCGTCTGTAACGCAATGGAACGACTTAGTTTTTACACTTGACTATATTTAAAAACATAGATAACCATCATGAGAAAGCAGCTTTATTTAAGAGCTAAATTAGAGATAGTTCGTCTTTAAAGTTTGGTTATTTAGTTTTGTCCATGCCTCATTATTATTTTATAATAAAAACACAAAAACTTTCTCCAGGAAGTAAACTATTACCCGTTATTCATAAAATTTTGTTTTTCCAAGTAATTTAATACAGTTTGTGAAAATTCGTGATGAGATTCTTTCGTATATTTTGCAATGGTGTAGATTTGAGCTAGATTTTTTAATCCTAATTGTTCTGTCATTTCTTTCAGTCGAGGGACATCCATATAGCGATTCCAGCCCTTTTCATCCCGTTCTTTATATATTTCAAGAATATCTTGGTCTGAATAATCCTGATAGGTATCATAGTGAACAAGCCCATGCTTTGGCAGTCGATCACGTGGAGCTGGATTTTCTGCAGGATACCCTAAAGAATAGCCTACAATAGGTACAACATTCTCTGGTAAATTTAGAAGTTTGCCGATTTGATCACAATTTGCAAGAGTAGAGCCCATATAGCAAATGCCAAGGCCAGCATTTTCTGCTGCTAAAGCACAGTTTTGTGATACTAATGTTGCATCAATCGCACCTATCATAAAGCTCATATAATTATCAAAATGTACTGGCGCATCATTAAGCTCCAGCCACTTTCTCATTCGATTGAAATCTGCACAAAATGTAAGGAGAATAGGTGCATCCACAACCATGGATTGGTCCATATGTGCACTGTATAATTGATTTTTAAGCTCCTTATCCTTCGTAACAATGATAGAATAAGACTGCATATTACCACTTGATGAGGCGCGGATTCCTGCTTCTAAGATTTGATCCAATAGCTCTTGACTAACTTCCTTATCTTCATATTGTCTTATCGATCTATGGCCATGTATAACATCATTTAATTCCAAACAATCACTCCTAATTTAATATTTGCCTTTTCGCTAAACTATCACTTTCCATTTATTCTATGAGACATCCTCTTAAAATACAGTTTATTTTAAATACTTATAAAATTCCAGTAATTTTTATAGGTGCTTTACGAATTAAATGGTATTCTTTAAGCATATGAATAGCTGAAAAAAGGAACTTAAATTTTGAAGAAGGGGAATAAAGCATGACAAAAATATCTATTGAAAAACCAAAAAAGGAACATGCGGAAATGATTCGAAAAATTTGTTCAACTGGTTGGCGGCAAACGGTAGAAGGCAAGCTGAGTGAAGAATGTCAGAACCAAACGGTTGATTTTTGGTACAAGCTTAATCGAATAGAAAAAGATATAGAGAATGGGAGCTATTCCTATGTTGCTCTTTTTGATTCTGAAGTAGTTGGCGTAATTGGAGGAGGAATAACGGGAGATAATGTCTCGGAGGTTTTTGTTCTTTATATAGATGAAAAATACCGCTATCAAGGGATTGGAAGACTTTTGCTTGAAGCATTGACGAAAGACCAGGTAGCCCTTGGCGCAACAAGGCAATGGGTTTCTGTACAAGAGGGAAATCACAGGGGAATCCCGTTTTATGAAGCAAGAGGATATATTTTTCAAGAGAAAAAGATAACCGTTATAGAAACAGGAGAAGAGCAGGTATCATTACGATATGCTAGAGCTATTTCTTAATTAATCATTTGGTTTGTTAAAAAGTAGGGAGGGAGTAGAGTGAATTTAGGAGAACCAATAGCTACTGGAAATACAGCAAAGATTTACTTAAATGATCATAAAATTTTCAAAATATATAAAGACTATCTTCCACCAACGGAATCGGCAATGGAAGCAGCGAAACAAAGGTTTGCTCATTCTTGTGGTTTACCTGTTCCAAAAGTGATAGAAATAACGAAAGTGAACAACAATCAAGTTTTAATAATGGAATACATAAAAGGAAAAACGTTAGGAGATCTCTTGTTTGAGAATCTTGAGATGGCTGAATATTATATGAGCAAGTCTATCGATATCCAACAACAAATTCATCATCATGAAGGAAACGATCTACAACCAATCACGGCAAAGTGGCGTAGACAAATTGAAGGCTCGCATATTTTAGAGGTTGAAACAAAATCACTGATTTTAGCTAAGTTAAAGTTAATGCCGAATGAGACAAGACTCTGCCATGGGGACTATCACCTTTTTAATCTCGTGCAAGCAGATGACAAAGTATGGATAATCGATTGGGTAGATGCTGGAGCAGGAGATGTTCGGGCAGATATATGTAGAAGCTATCTCCTCTATTTGGAAAATCATCAGGAACTAGCTGATTTATATTTGAATATCTATTGTAGCAAGACCGGGGATACAAAAGAGGCGATATTAGAATGGATGCCCATCATTGCAGCCGCAAGATTAAGCGAAAATGATTCTCCAGAAAATAAAGACAAGCTTTTGAAGATTATTAATCGTTATATAGGATAACGAAAGTGAAACTTAAACCATTTTCATACGTAAAGATATAGGAAGATAACAAATTAAAGAAGTATTATGGGATTTGCCGAGGTTTTCAACGTAAGGTTATATATTTAAGAATAAGGAGTGGTTGAATATGGAAAGTAAAGGCTGTGTGAAATGCGGTGGAACGGAAGTAGGTACAAAAGATGTAGCAATGACAGGAACAGGCTTATCCAAGCTAATGGATATTCAGCATAATACATTTACTGTTGTTTTTTGCAAAAAATGTGGGTATTCAGAGTTCTATAATAAACAAACATCAAAAGGTTCTAATATTCTAGATTTGTTCTTGGGGTAAGTCCCCAAGCTAATAGACGGAAAAATCCTAACGTAATGAAGATGAAAAGAGACCAGTTGTGTAATGGTCTCTTTCATTTTGTCTACATATTTGAAAACGAAAATATGGAAAGCCTTATAGGGAATAATTATAATAAAGATATTCATAAAAATCTAAACATAGTGAGTGAAAAATGAAACAATCAAATGAGAAATTGAAAAGCATGGAGAGAACAAATTACCTAGTTGCTGCCTTTTTTATGGTGGCATTAGGACTTTTCTCCAGACGATTTAGTAATCTACTTCCGGACTTTATTAGTCAACATGCAGGAGACATGTTGTGGTCAATGATGATTTATTTTGGCTTTCGTTTTCTTCTTGGGGGGAAAAAAATCCTGCTTGCTATGGTAGGTAGTATCCTATTTTGTTTTGGAATAGAATTCAGTCAATTATATCAAGCAGATTGGATAAATGAGCTCAGAAATTCGACAATGGGTGCGTTGATATTAGGAAGGGGATTCCTTGTCGTTGATCTAGTCCGCTATTTATCTGGGATAGCAATAGCATGTCTGGTGGATAAATTATTAATTTGCAGAAAAAGATGATAGGTAAGCTAGAGTCCATTTTTTTAAAATGATACGCTTGTAAAGTCATTATAAGATATAACTTACTTCATTTAATGGAGCCATAGATTTAGAATAGGAGTCGCTTGCAAAATGAATAAAACGATTGGAATATTAGCACATGTCGATGCAGGAAAAACTACTTTTTCCGAACAGCTTCTTTATCACACAAATAGTATAAAAAAACGAGGGCGTGTGGATCATCAAAGTGCATTTTTAGATAGTCATCTAATTGAAAAACAACGAGGTATCACCGTTTTTGCTGACCAAGGCATGATTGAACATGGAAATTCAACGTATTATTTAATCGATACCCCAGGACATGTTGATTTCTCTCCAGAAATGGAAAGAGCGATTCAAGTAATGGATTTTGCGATTGTCATTATTAGTGCAGTAGAGGGCATCGAGGGCCATACGGAAACAGTTTGGAGTCTTTTAAAAATACATCAGATTCCGACGTTTTTCTTTATCAATAAAGTGGACCGAACTGGAGCGGATGTAGAGCGTGTTCTCACAGAAATACGTTCACAATTTACGAACGAGGTATGTGATATATCCTCATTTGATGGCAGTAATATGTCCGAAGAGCTTATTGAATTTATGGCTGAACGAGACGAAGAGCTTCTTGATTACTATATGGATAAAGGCTATCAACCAACACTTTGGATCGACAAAATGCAGGAAATGATTCGTTCTTCTCGTCTTTATCCTTGTGGCTATGGATCTGCCTTACAAGATATCGGGGTAAAGGAATTTTTCCATTGTTTTGATCATTTGACGACAACATTGTACAAAAAGGATGAGCCGTTTTCAGGAAGGGTTTATAAAATTCGCTATGATGATTCTGGAACGAGGATTACCTTTATGAAAGCGAAAAGTGGAACGTTGTGTGTGAGAGAGGAGCTTATGTATGGAAATGGTGACATGGAGAAAGTCACACAAATACGTAAATATAATGGGACTCAATTTCAGCAAGTAAATGAAGTCAATGCTGGAGAGCTTTTTGCTGTAACAGGCCTTACAAATGCAGCTGTAGGCGATGGAGTCGGAGAACTTCTGGAGAAAGCAGAGTATGAATTAGTGCCAACCCTTCGTTCGAAGGTTGTTCTTGAGCCAGGTATTAATAAAAAGGATGCACTAAAATTTTTTAAACTATTAGAAGCAGAGGATCCATCCCTTCATGTGACATGGGAAGAAAAGCTGCAAGACATCCATTTACATGTTATGGGGAAAATACAGCTAGAGGTTCTTCAGGAAATCATATTTGAAAGATTTGCTTTACAGGTTCAGTTTGACCGGCCGGAAATTTTGTATAAAGAAACGATTGAGACAGAGGCTATAGGTTATGGACACTTTGAGCCATTGCGCCATTATGCGGAAGTACATCTTCAATTAGAGCCAGGTAAAAGGAATTGCGGGATTGTATTTGAGAGCAATTGTCATACAGATGATTTGTCTATTGCTATCCAAAATCTCATTTGCCAGCATCTCTTTGAGAGGGAGCATCATGGGATATTAACAGGATCACCGTTAACAGATATAAAAGTCACCCTGTTAACGGGAAGAGCACATAATAAACATACACATGGAGGAGATTTCAGAGAAGCTACCTTTCGAGCATTAAGACAGGGTTTGGAGAAAGCTCGTAACCGCTTATTAGAACCGTATTATTCCTTTAAAATAAAAGTAGATATAGAACAAATGGGCAGGGTTTTGTCTGACATTCAAACAGCATATGGGGAATTTAATACGCCTGAAACATTAGAAGACAAGGCTATTCTTACAGGTAAGGTTCCTGTTGCTACCTTTATGGAATATAGTACGACACTTGCATCATTCACACAAGGAAAAGGGCAGCTTTCCTTAACATTTGCAGGTTATTATCCTTGTCATAATGAAGAGGAAGTAATCGACAGGCTAGGCTATGATAAAAATGCTGATCCGGAATATACATCCTCCTCCATTTTTTGTGCAAAAGGAGCAGGATATACCGTTCCTTGGGAGAAGGCAGAAGCAATGATGCATTGTCCATAGAAGGGGAAATGAATCCATGATCATTCGAAAGCTAACACAAGAGGAAAGTCCGCCCATTAAGTTATTATTAACAGCAGATCCATCTGAATTTCTAGTAAATGAATATCTTAAAAAGGGTTTATGTTATATTGCGGAAGAAAAGGGGCAATTGATCGGTGTTTATGTTTTGTTACCTATAAAAGAAGAATCAATCGAGTTAATAAATCTAGCGGTTGGTGAAATCTATCAAGGAAAAGGATTAGGGAAAAAATTAGTGATGCATGCGGTGAAGGAAGCGAAAAAGCTAGGATATAAAGTGATAGAGGTAGGTACTGGAAATAGTAGTATTGGTCAGCTTGCACTCTATCAAAAATGTGGGTTTCGAATCAATCGAATAGATAAAGATTTTTTTCTAATAAACTATGAGGAAGAAATCTATGAAAATGGAATCCAGTGTGTGGATATGATAAGGCTGATACAGGATATATAATCCATTTTAGAAAAAGATAAATATTAGTAATTGACAGAAATATTACAAAGGTAACAAACTGTAATATTCCCTTCTAGCCCTACGGAATGCTAGAGAATATTCAAAAATTACTAGCTTGCTTGTAAACTAATTTTAAAAAGAATGACTTACTATTTTAATAGAATTGTAATTTAGAAACCTCTTTCATGTGTTATAACAATAGAGAAAGGGGTTTTTAGATGCGTTCCTTAAAAAAACTAATGGCCATTTCGCTAAGCAGTGTCATCTTTTTATCATCAGCGATTATGGTACAAGCAGAAACGAGTCAAGAAACACTTAACAAAGCGAAAAATCAATTGAACCAAAATGAGCAATTGATTAACGAAAAAGAAGCAGAAAAGCAAAAAACTTTAAAAGAGTTGGAAACTGTTCAAGAAGACTTAAAAGCCGTTGAAACAGTAATGCAGCAAAATAAAGAAAAAATAGCGAATCTGCAAGCAAAAATTGAAGAAACGAAACAACAGATAGAAAAAAAGAAAGAAGAGATTGTTGTTTTAGAAGATAAAGTACTAGCACGTAAAGACGTTATGAAAGAGCGTCTAGTATCCTTGCAGAATACAGACCAAACGAACGTCGTTTTAGAAGTACTATTGAATGCAAAGGACTTCGCTGACTTTATTAGTAGAGCAACAGCTATTTCGCTTATTTTTGATGGTGATAAAGTTATATTAGAGCAGCAGCAAGCAGATCTTGAGAAAATTGAAGAAGAGAAACTAGCAATTGATCTGAAAGAAGAAGAACTAACAGGCCAATATGATCAACTAGCTGCTTCTCAAAATGATCTGCAACAAAATCTAGCTAAGAGACAAGAAGCACTTTCAGCTGTGCAGAAAAAGTTTGCGGCAGTTTCAAAAGAAGTGGAACTAGCTGAAAGCGAAAAAAATGCCGTGCTTGCACAAATTAATGAAGCGGAGTCTGCATTAAAGCAAGAACAAAAAGAAGCAAAGAAAAATAATGCAGGGAAGGCAGCTTCAACAAGTAAAGTGGCAAGTGTATCAAGTAAAGCATCTTCTAGTAAATCGACTAGCAAGTCTTCTAGTAATAAAGATGTTATTTATGTAACGGCTACTGCTTATAGTCATCAAGATACAAAATCTGATTATACAGCACTTGGATATAATATAAAAAAGAATAAGAATATGAAGTTAATTGCAGTCGATCCATCTGTCATCCCATTAGGCTCGAAAGTTTGGGTAGAAGGATATGGAGAAGCCATTGCAGGAGATACTGGTGGGGCTATTAAGGGACATAAAATAGATGTTTTAATGCCTTCAACCAAAAAAGCAAAGGCTTGGGGACGCAAAACTGTGAAAATAAAAATATTGAACTAATTTACTATTACTTTTTATCTTAATATGCAAGACTCTTTATTATGAAGAGTCTTTTTTTATTTTGGCGGAGAATTTATATGCAAAAAAGGAGGAGTGCTATTAGGCACTCCTTAAATCTATCAATTTCAAGGGGGGACTTGAAAAAGCTATTAATGACTATATAATTATCATACCCATATATTATGAATAATATATGACGAAATTATCAATAAATTATAAATAAATTGTTAAGATTAACTGGATATGGAATAACTTACGATAGTGTTTAGTATTTCTCTCTTATTAGTCTATTTTTTAAGTTTTTCCCACGTATCATCTAATGCTTTCATTGTTTCCTCACGTGATTTTTGATTTCCTACATATGCTTGAAGACTAGCTCCAAACTCTTGACCAGCACCATCAGGATATTTCATAAACTGCCATGTATAGGTTTTTCCTTCTTGTGAATACTTTTGGATTTCAGCCCCTAATGGACCAATGTCATCTGCGGTTGCTTGGATTGATTCAAATGCTGGAACATATTTGAAATCTTTTACAATCGATTCTTTTGCAAAATCGGAAGTTACCATCCAGTTTAAGAAATCTAATGCTGCTTCTTTGTCTTTTTCAGGGGCATCTTTATGAACGACCCAGTTTGTAGGTACATCAACCATTAGCTTATCTGATTTTGCTTCATCATCACTTAATGGCATTGGAATAAAACCTACTTCTAAGTTAGGAGTAATTTTATCTATCATTGGTTGAATCCAGTTACCTTGTTGAATCATTGCTGTTTCACCAGTTGCAAACAAAGTTACTTGTGTATTATAGTCTGTTGTTAACGGGTTTTTATTACCGTAGTCTATAGTTAAATCTAGTAAATCAAAAAAATTATTAAAGTGCTCATTGCCTGCGATTTTTGTAGAGCCATCATTTAATCCTTTGATAAATGCATCTGCATCATCTTGATAAGCAAAGGGTACATTCAGTCCATGATTAGCTAATACCCACCATTCTCCATACCCAATTGAAAAAGGAGTAATGCCAGCAGCTTTTAATTTTTCTGCAGCAGTTTCTAACTCAGAAAAAGTAGTTGGTAATTCGGTAATTCCTGCTTTTTTAAATAACTCTTTATTGTAGGCAAAACCGTATCCCTCTAGATTCACAGGCTGGCCATAGATTTTTCCATCAACCGTCATTGGCACTAACGCACTTTCATAAGCGTCATCTACCCATGGCTGATCCGACAAATCTTCTAATTTATCTAGCCAAGTCACCGCCTCTTGATATCCACCATTTCCAAAAATATCAGGAGCAGTATTAGACGCGAATTTCGCCTTTAAGGCTGCTGTCCCATCTGCACCTCCACCGACTGTTTCAATATTAAATGTTACATTTGGATGTTCTTTTGTATATTGGTCTGTTAGTGCTTTTAATTGATCAGCTATTTCTACTTTCCCATTAAATAAGTCAACGACAACTTTATCATCTTTACTAGATTCATTATTACTTGAAGCCCCTTCATTGGAACAAGCACTTGCAAAAAGAAGGGAAGCAGTTAAGATACCAGTTAGTAGGGAATACCTTTTCATTTTTTTGAACTTCATGTGATTTCCTCCTGTTTATAGAAAATATCGTATTTATATGGAAGAGGCAGTTTTATAATAAAAAAATTATTAATGAAGACAACCTCTTTGTTCCTTATTTAATAGACCCGCTAGTAATTCCTTGGATAATGTGTTTTTGCATAGAAAAGAAGAAAATTAATAATGGGATGATTCCTATCATAAGTGCAGCTAATGCAAGATCCCATTGTTTAGTATATTGACCAAAGAAAAAGAATGTAGCAAGTGGAATCGTCCGCAATTCTGGATTTTGTAATACTAGTGATGGTAATAAATAGTCATTCCATATCCATAAGCTATTTAAGATAATGATTGTTACCGTAATGGGCTTTAATAATGGAAAAACAATCCTCCAAAAAACTCCAAATCGGGAGCAACCATCTATAATAGCCGCTTCTTCTAATTCCACTGGAATTCCTTTAATAAAACCATGGTATAAAAAGATTGTCATCCCAGACCCAAATCCTAGATACATGAACACTAGACCCCAAATACTGTTAAGTAAGTGTAAGCTAGATGCTGTTTTAATAAGTGGAATCATAATCGATTGGAAAGGAATAATCATTGCGGCAACAAAGGCCATAAAGATGATATTACTTATTTTCTTTTTTGTTCTGACAAGCATGTAAGCGGCCATCGAACAGAACACTACTAATACAAGATTGCTTGCAATAGTTACAAGAAGAGAGTTGCTAAATACTTTAAGAAAATTTAACTTTTCAAAAGCATTTAGATAATTTTCAAAATGAAGTGAACTTGGTAATGCAGATGTATTGGTTAATATTTCGGCAAAAGATTTTAGTGAATTCGAAATAACATAATAAAATGGAATTAAAAATAGCAAGCCTAATATTATACCGAAGATTTCCACCAATAAAGTTTTGCTAGTGTATTTATTCTCCATCAAGATTCCACCTCTTTTTTCTTTGTAATCATAACCTGTATAATGGAGATGGTTGCTACGACAATAAAGAAGATAAGTGCTTTTGCTTCCCCGATTCCGTAGCGATTATTTACAAATGCCTCTGTATAAATATTAAGCGCTAACATTTCTGTTGATTTAAACGGCCCTCCATTTGTTAAGGAAAGATTCGCATCAAATATTTTAAATGAAGATGCAGTTGTTAAGAATAAACAGATGGTGACTGCCGGTGCTACGAGCGGGATTTTAATATTTCGTAAGACTTGAAAATGGTTCGCTCCATCGATTTTTGCTGCTTCGATTAGTTCTTTCGGAATATTTTGTAAGGCTGCAATATAAATGAGCATAATATATCCTGCACCCTGCCATACGCTGACAATTACAATTCCCCAAAAGGCAGTATTTTTATCTCCTAACCAAGCGAGCTCAAATAGTGGAATTCCAGTTAGTTCCCCAATAGAGGCAAACCCTCTAATGAATATAAATTGCCAGATAAATCCGAGTAAGAGGCCGCCAAGTAGATTAGGCATAAAAAACACCGTACGTAATAAATTACTAGATTTTAGTTTTTGAGTTACAAGCAAGGCTAGACCAAAGCCAATTGTGTTTGTCAAAATAATTGCCACAATGGTATACAGAGCAGTGAGTTTGAAAGATTGGAGAAACTGAGTATCTTCTGTGAATATGTACTGAAAGTTTTCCAATCCTACCCATTTGATTTCTCCTGTAATTCCATTCCAATCAGTAAATGAGTAATAAATACCAGAAAAGAATGGAACGAGAACAACTATTGTAAACGCAATAAAGACTGGACCTACAAAAAGGGAAAACAACCCTACTTCCTTCCATTTTTTCTTTCTCTTTGTAGAGAGTGAATGTTTTCTGCTCACATTTGACTGTTGAACAAGGGGGGGGATTATTTTTTCTACATTATTTTGATTATTCACTTTCTGCACCTCCTGTATTTATAATATAATGAGATTAATAAAACAAGTAACCGTTTACATTGACGAGTAAGGTGTAATATATTGACCAATCCTTATGTATTATTTTTATATGGATACAATTTTGAGAGGGGGAAGAGAATTTATAGAATGACTTCTTTTAGTGCTGTGTATTGGAACGATGAAGTTGTTTGAAATTTCTCGATCATAAATGAAATGGGGTATACGGAAAAAACTGATGATTTTCTTACTTCTTGCTACTATTCTTCCTTTTGGTACCGGCATACTCCTTACTTATTATCAGACGATAAAGAATATTAACAAAGAGTCCCTTTCTTATAACACAGAGTTAATGGTAAAAGGAAGGGAAGAACTAACTACTTACTTAGAGGATATTGCATTAATATCCACTGTATTATATCGTTATACTCCTTTCATGAATGTGTTGACTCAAGGGGTCGGAGAGAATAACAAAGATAATATGGAGGAGGTACGTCGTGTATTAGCATATGTATATAATTCTCGTTCTGAGATTGAACAGATGCATTTATATATTAATAAAGGAAGAGACTCTTTTACAAATTATCACTCTCGAATAAGTGGAAGAGGGAAAAATCAAACAATCTATTTGCATCCTTATTATCGTAAATTAGAGCAGGGAAAAACAAACTATTCATTAATAGAACCACCACATACGATATATAGTTATAATGGATTGTCCATTATCCCTAACTCAGAGAAATCAACTGTCCTATCTTTTCACAATAAAATTAGAAATGTGCCATCTAATGAGATTCTAGGGTTTATGTCTATTGATATAAATCTTTCCAAAATAGGTGGAATAGTGAATAGGTTAGTTAAAGAAAGTGAAGATATTTCTATTATAAACGAGAACGGAACGATTATTTATTCTTCTAACAATGCTTTAATAGGGGAGAAAAGTAAGGATGAATGGATTGACGCAGTCCAGAACAGTCCACATCAAAATAACATGAATTGGGAAAGTAAGGACTTTTCAGGGGTAATATTTTATGAAAACATTTCTGTTCAGGATAACAGTTGGTATATGATAAAAAGTATTCCTTATTCTAGTCTTTACAAAAGTGCAAAGGAAACAGCATATATGAATACGATTATTGCTTTATTGGCTTTAATCATTGTTTTAGTCATAACGATAATCATCTCTTTTAAAATTACAGCTCCCATTAAGGTTTTAATCGATAACATGAAAAAGGTAGAGCAAGGCATTTTTGAGGCGGATTTTAAGATTAGAGGAAATGATGAAATCAGCATACTTGGCAGACGGTTTAAATCAATGGTTTTACAAATCAATAGATTAATTGACCAAGAATATAAATTACAAATTGAAAATAAATCAGCACAATTGAAAGTATTACAATCACAGATAAATCCTCATTTTTTATATAATAGCTTTCAGTCTATTGGAACACTTGCTCTAAAGATGAAGGCAGTGCCGGTCTACTCCTTATTGACGTCCTTATCGGATATGATGCGTTACAGTATGAATATGAGAGACGAAATGGTTCTATTCTCTAAAGAAATAAAGCACGCTAAATCATACCTCGGTCTTCAGAAGCAAAGATTTGAAGAAGAATTGAATATAAAGATGAATATTTCACCGGATACGGAAGAAATATTCGTTCCAAAAATGATTCTCCAACCAATCATTGAAAACTGCTTTAAACATGGATTTAGCGAGGAGATGGAGGATGCATCCATCTCTATTTGTTCTTATATAAAGGAGGAGGAATTAATATTTATTGTTCAAGATAATGGAAGAGGTGTAAAAAAAGAAACATTGGAGATTCTTCGCAAAGGATTGTATCGAAGAGAAACGATGAAGGAGGGAAAAGAACAAGAATCAATTGGTTTAAAAAATATTTACGATCGCTTGCAGCTTTACTATGGGGAACAAGCTACCTTAGTAATGGAAAGTGTGGAGAATAAAGAGTTTACTGTAATGGTTCGTATTCCAGTATCTTTACAAGAGGGAGTGGGAGGATATGCGGGCACTAATCGTTGATGATGAAAAGCATGTAAGAGAAGGAATAAAGCTACTAGCTGATTGGGAAGGAAATGAGATTACGGAAATTTACGAAGCAAGTAATGGAGAAGATGCCATTAAAATTATTCGATCATTAAATCCTGAAATAATATTCTCTGACATGAAAATGCCGAAGATGGATGGAACTCAGCTTTTAAAATGGATGGATGAGCATTACTGTGCAGGGAAAACAATTGTTGTTACCGGTTATGATGATTATCATTATATGCGAAAAGCGATGCATTATGGTAGCTCAGACTATTTGTTGAAACCAATTGATCCTGAAATGCTGAATGATACATTGATAAGGGTAGTGAATGAGTGGAAAGCGGAGGAAATGGAAAGGATAAATAAACTTAGTAAAAACCAACTTATTAATAAAATGAAGCCGGCATATCGAGACCAAAAGTTAACGCAGATTATTAACAATGTTCCAGTGGACAAATTTGTGTGGGAAGAATTTCGTTTAACAAAGGCAGCGGCATATACAATTGGGCTTCTACAAGTAAGTAATATAGCCGTTGAGCAATTTGGTGGAGATAAAGATATTACCTTTTTTACGCTATTAAATATAATAAATGAGCAACTCAGCAAAAAAAGTGGTGGAATTGCATTCAGATATATAACAAGTAAAGGGGAAATTGTCCTTCTTTTAAAAAAAAATAAAAAAGAATCACTTATCATAGCTAAGGAAATACAAATTAATATTCAGCAATTATTAGGTTTGACTTGTACGATTGCAATAGGGATCGAAGTAAACTCTGCAGTACAGTTGAGTCTTTCTTATCAACATGCTAAGTCTATGATAATGAATAGAAATGTTTTAAGAAATAACCAAGAAAAAATTGTGATAAATAATGATGAAAAAGAGATTAAAAGTTTAATGGATTATGGTAGTTCTATTAAAATTGCCATACAAACAGGTGAAATGGATGTTTTTCATTCACTTATTGGACAAATTCAAACAGATTTCATTCAAAAAAAGCAATTATGCCTCAGGCAGCTTTTTCATTTGGAAAATGAATATCAGATGATAAGTGCTAGATGGTACAAAGAATTTAATATTCCGTTTAGCCTACCTACAGATTTAGAGGAGAGAATTCAGCCATTTCTTGATAAAGAAGATGTATTTCAGTTAGAAGCATATAAAGACAGGAAGAAAAGAGAAATTGCATTGTTTCTTAGACGAGTAAAAAGACAAAATACAAGAACATCCAAAAATATTATCCAAGAAATTGAAAAGTACATAAAAGCGAATTTTCATCGAGAGATTAAACTTCAGGAAATTTCAGAGCGTTTCTATATAAGCAGAGAATATATATCGCGAAAATTTAAACAGGAGTATCATATAAATATTTCTGAGTATTTAGTATCCATACGCATACAAAAAGCACAAGAATTATTGGAAAATAGTAATCTAAAGGTGTATGATATTGCAAATTTGATCGGCTATCAAGACGATAAATATTTTCGCAAAGTATTTAAAAAAATAGTTGGCATCTCCCCAAACGAATATCGTGAGAAGAAAAAATAGATAAGCTAAAGTAAAAATTTATACTTTGATCTACTCGGAGGTATTCAGAAATAAAAAAGAAAGGTGTTTCAAGTGAACTACGATAAATTACTACATATCGAAACCGAAAAAATGCAATTAGGATTCAATAAATCATCCCATTATCATCGGTATGAACCTACTCCATACGAGCATTTAGAACAGCTGTTTCAAGAATTTCCCCTTTATGAGACTGATCATATAGTCGATTTTGGATGTGGGAAAGGTCGATTGAACTTTTTTATTCATCATTTATTTCAATCTACTGTAACTGGAATAGAAATGAACGAAGAATATTATCAAGATGCTTTAGTAAATTTAGAACACTATTCAAAAAACAGGAAGAGTAGGAAAGAGAAGATACGCTTTCTGTTAGGGAAAGCAGAGGATTATTCAATACAGCCACAAGATAATTATTTTTATTTCTTTAATCCTTTTTCTCTGCCACTCTTTCAAAAGATTGTCAGCAATATAATGTATTCGCTAGAAGAAAACAGTCGCCTGGTGAAAGTGATTCTCTATTACCCCTCAGATGAATATCAATTTTTTATGGAGAGTCATCCATTTTTTGAAAAAGAGGTGGAGGTAAAAGTAGGGAATAAAAAGGATAAGGACAAGTTTATAATATATAAATCTATGTATTGGTAGAAAAAATTTATAGCATGGGTTAACATTTTTTATATTTGTTTATGTTTTCCATGGGATATAATACCAAAATGAAACCATTGTCTAAAATAGATTTATCCTTTATATTCAAGTATATAAGTAAAAAGACTTAGGATAAAAGTCGTTTTAAAATTGTAAAATACGTAAATGGGAACAGCTGCTAATTCAAGAATGATATCCCTCATAGACGTATTTATAGAGGGGAAATTACTATTTTTACATTACCAAGTGTCGATCAAGTAACCTATATACAGGTTGAATATTCAGTTCCTATCATTGCTTTATCTGTATTTATTGCATGTTTAGCTTCATATACGTCCCTTTCTATGAATGAACGAATCGTTTATCATAGTTTTTTTCATCGCTATATATGGTTAGGTTTAGCGGCGATTACGATGGGTTTCGGGATTTGGTCTATGCATTTTATTGGGATGAGCGCGGCTAAGCTTCCGATTGATATGACTTTCAATATACCATTAACGATTCTTTCCTTAGTGCCAGCTATATTAGCTACATTTTTGGCTTTCAGTATATCTAGTAAGGCAAAGAATTCTAGTAAATGGATTGCTTTTGCTGGAATCTTTATGGGGATTGGTATAAGTAGCATGCATTATATTGGAATGAAAGCAATGAAGTCAGAGGCTGATTATGCCTACCATTTAGGCTATTTTATTTTATCTATTTTCATCGCTATAATAGCTTCTTTTTTTTCGTTGTTTATCTTTATGAAGCTACAAAAATATATGAATAACTTTATTGTGAAAATTGTTACCTCCCTTTTGATGGGTGGAGCGATATCAAGTATGCATTATACAGGGATGTATGCCATTCGATATTATGTAGATACAGAAATGGAACTTACCCATACGCACTCACACCATGTTAGTATAAAAGCAATTATTATTGGTGTAACAATCGGTATCTTTGTTATTTTATTATTTTCTATTTTGTCTAGCCTATTGGATCGCTATGTTGATTATCGCTTAAATTACTTTGATGCATTAACAAAGCTTCCAAACCGAAGACAGTTCGAAAAGTTGATCGAATCCTCCACTTATTTTAGTGGTCTGGCAATCCTTCATATCCATGACTTAAATAAATGGAATGGCAAGTATGGTTATTACTTTGGAGATAAAATTATAGGTTATATCGAAGAATTATGTACGAAACTAATACAAACGAATGTAGAATTGTTCCGAATAGAGGGAAATCGTTTCGCGATTGTCAGTACGACTAATGAAGCCTTAGATAAATTAATGGTGGAATTGAATCAATTAACTGCTATTTTATCTAGTCCGGTGACTATTGATGATCGAATCATCAAAGTTGAGACAGCAATTGCATTATCAGTCAATGAGAAAAAAGCATCTTCCAAGCTGCTATATGAAAATGCTGTCGCTGTTTTAACACATTATTCCATTCGATTTGATAATGAAATCATCCTGTATGATCCAGAAAAACATAAACAGACTTTTGCTAATCATCTTGTGAATGAGATAGAGGATGCCCTATTGGAAAAACATCTATATTTAGTTTATCAGCCAAAAGTATTTCTAAAGTCAACGGAAGTCGCTGGATTAGAAGCTTTATTAAGATGGAAGCACCCTTTATATGGAGAGTTGTCGCCAGGTGTGTTTATCCCAATTTTAGAAGCATCTGATAAAATGTATGATGTCACAGACTGGATTATTGAAGAGGTATCTAAGCAAATTGATGTCTGGCAACAGCAAGATAGATATATACCTGTAGCTATTAATATACCTGGCTCCTATGTAACCTCACCAAGGCTAATGACAAGCTTAACCACTAGTGTAGAGAAATACAAGTTAATGCCCCATTTGATTGAGTTAGAAATAACAGAAACAAGTGCAGTTGGTAATATTGAAGGGGCAATTCAAACTGTTCAGGCTTTTAGAAATGTTGGCTTTACCGTAACACTGGATGATTTCGGAACAGGGGTTTCCTCTTTGTCTTATTTGAAAAGAATTCCCGTCAACACCTTGAAAATTGATAAATCCTTTATTGATGGGGTTCCAGAATCGCAAAAAGACGGAGAAATTATTAAAGCGATTATAGCTCTCGGAAGTTCCTTGCATTTAAGCATTGTAATAGAAGGGGTAGAAAGAGAAGAACAGATTAACTATTTAGCTTCTATAAATGAATGGCCAATTATACAAGGGTATTATTATGCGAGGCCAATGACTGTCTTTGCCTTGGAAGAGTGGCTATTCCATTTTCAAAAGGGTGAAACAGCTATCCAGCAATAAGAGGAATCAAGATCATCCGTATCGATGTAAAAGAAAGGATGATCTTTCTTTTTGCAAAAGTATCTTTATTTTGTAACTAGGATTTTGCAGGATGAATTCATTCTCTTATGTGGGAGAGCTATTCTGCGTAAAGTTTGATATCTTTAGAGAATACTCCTGTCTTTTCACTATCACAGGAAAGCTTTTCTAATGGAATAGATGTTGAACGTGGAGCAGTTACTTTTCTAGTTTTTGCGAAGAAAGACTGATAAAATATGAAAGAGAAACAACAAAAGATCATTACTAAAAATAGGCTGTTTAGTACGAAACTCATTTATGCATCCTCCTTTGATTGTACCGATAACTTAACTATACAGTTGATTAATGAAGACAATATAAAGAAAGAGTTAATTTTAAATGGAATCCGTGTAAAGAAAAAAGGCTATTGAATAAAAAAGAGGTGGATCAATGTATTTATCAGTGAAGGAAACTGCCGAATTGCTTGCTGTATCAGAAATAAAGGTGAAAAATCTGATTTTACAAAATCAAATTAGAGCAATTTTTGATGGAACCGATTATCTTATCAACAGAGAGCAATTTAATACACATTTTAAGCAAGTAGAGAAATATAAAAAGTTTGTGGAAGAAGTATGGAGTGAGCCGATTCCAGAAGATTTAGACATTAAAGATGAGGATTAAAATGCTATAGATAAATAGGATATCTTCGCATGAAACCATTAAGGTTTTGCAGAGATATCCTTATATTAGGTTTACACTTCTAGCCAAGAATGGGACCAATTTTCAATTTCTTTCATAATTGGCTCTAATGAACGCCCTTTTTCTGTTAAAGAATATTCAATTCTAACAGGAGTTTCAGGATATACCTCTCTTGCTACAATTCCAGCTTGCTCTAAATCCTTTAATCTCTCCGATAAAAGTCTTCCGCTTATTCCAATGGAGGATTCCATAGTACAGAAACGTTGAGGACCGTTCAATAGCTGATAAATAATTAAACCAGTCCAACGTTGGCTTAAAATACTCATTGCTTTTTCAAACCTTGGACAAATTGTCATTTGGTTCATTTTAATATCCCCCCTTCCAATAATTATACAATAAATATTATTTTAAGTAAAAATATTATGAAATGTAATTAGATTACTTTACAATCGTTAATTATTAAAATAAAATTACTTACATAAAGTAAGTGAGGAAGATGGTTAGGAGGAGAAAGAAATGACATTTCACGGAAACCCAAATATTTATGCAAATAGTGTCAAGTTAAAGGTAGCTGATTTAGAAGAGTCACTATTATTTTACCAAAATGTGATTGGTCTTTCGATTGCAAGCAAAGAGAAGAAACAAGCAGCATTACGTGCAGGAACAGGGGAAGCATTTTTATTTATCGAGGAATTAGATCAAGTCGAGCCCAAGAAAATGCGGACAACAGGACTTTATCATTTAGCAATATTAGTCCCTTCCAGAGAGCATCTTGGAAATGTATTTAAGCATTTGCTAGAAACAGGATATCCATTACAAGGTGCCTCTGATCATTATGTCAGTGAAGCAATCTATTTAGCTGATCCGGATGGAAACGGAATTGAAATATATTGCGATAAAAATCCAGCAGATTGGCAATGGGATGGAAACCTTGTAAGAATGGATACTGCCTATATGGACACAAAAGGAGTGCTTGCAGCTTCTAGTAATAGCAAATGGAATGGTCTTCCTGATGGAACTATTCTTGGTCATATTCACTTACATGTTGCAGAATTAGAAGAAACAGTTGATTTTTATGTAAAAGGATTGGGCTTTGATGTCGTTCAAAAATATGGATCTCAGGCATTTTTTCTTTCCACTGGCCGCTATCATCATCACATCGGTTTAAATGTCTGGAACGGTATTGGTGCACCTGTTCCAAAGAAAAATCATGTTGGTTTAGCTTATTATGATTTACAGATACCTAGTGAGGAAAAGCTTGAAGAATTGACACAAAGATTGACAGAGCTTGGAGCAACTCTCACAAAGGATAAGGATAATTTATACACATATGATCCTTCGGGAAATATGATTCGTTTGGTTACTGCTTAAAAAATAAAAAAATTGCATATTTCCCCTAATCTTATTAAACTTTTAATTAAAGAATATGAAAATTCTAGGCGTGTTTAAAAGTAACAAATTTTAGAGGTGGGGAAGTAGTTGCACTATAATGAAGGAGTTTACCAATATTTTATCGATAATACAGATAGATTAACAGAAGAGTGGTATAACGATCTAACAAAAAATGATCCGAAAGGTGTCTATGCAACATCTGACCCACATGTAATTGAAATCATGAAAAAACAAAATAATGATTTTCATTACAGACTTGCTGGCCTTTTTATTAAGGAAAAGCAACTATTTCTTGAAGATATAGAGGAATGGATTTTTGAAATTGCAACAGATCAAGCACATTTAGATACGCCAATCCATTTTATTATTCGTGAATTTATTCGTACGAGAGAACAATATTTTCAGCTAATTGAAGAATATGCCACAGAACATGATGTTAGTCATAAGCGGGTAATTGGATGGAATCATTCTGTTATGAAAGTTCTAGATAAGATAATTTTAAAATATACAGAGGAGCATCATCATTATTCGAACCGACAGCTTGAAGCACAGCAAGAAATGATTAATGAGCTAAGTTCTCCAGTTATTTCCTTGAGTAAAACAAGAGCACTCTTGCCCCTTGTTGGAGATATCGATACTGCCCGTGCTGCTGCAATATTGGAAAACACAATCAAACAATGTGCAGAAAAAAAGGTATCTCAGTTATTTATTGACCTATCTGGTGTAATTATTATTGATACCATGGTTGCTCATCAAATCTTTCAACTTATTAATGGGCTAAGCTTAATTGGGGTCAAAACGACGCTATCGGGTATTCGACCAGAAATTGCTACAACTGCAATCCAACTAGGATTATCATTTGAAGATATTTCGATTGCTTCCACGCTTTCTAAAGCAATTGAACAAGATGTTCATTTCCAAAAATAATTGATTAAAGGCTATTTTCGTAAAAATGAATTAGTGAAAGGGACGAGTAGTTTATCGCTAAATTCCTATTGTATGAAATATAACGACTATCACGCAGGATAATGGAGTGGACATCATTGAGGTTCTAATCATTATGATATTGTATGCTAGTAGGAAAATATACGTCAAGATTACCTTGCTGGCTCACACAAGCGCAAGCTCGCTGTAAAAAGGTTACCTGACGTACTTGTTCTCTTTCATCGATTTAGAAGTAATTAATCTATGTTATTATTATTATTCAAAATGGAAATCTAGTGTTTTAGCCTTATTTAGTAGCTTTTCTTGTTCATTATAAACATCACTTGTACTTAACTGAATTTCATTGATAGGGGAATTTTCTATAATGAAACCTATATTACCATTCTTTCGTTCGCCTGGATTTAACACCCCATTGAGCTCTTCTAAATAAATATCCTTCTCCCAAGTGATCATTTCATCTGTATTCGTCTGAATAAAAGCAATTGGAGAGAATTTCTTTTGTTTGTTCGATTGATTTACGATTTCCACGAAAAACTTAACGAAAATGAATTGCTCATCATGTGTATAGGTATGATAGAAGTCAATTAAGCTATATGCAGGTCGATAATCGATTATCTTGGCATCTTTGACTGTCAGTTTTATCGAATCAATCTGAATGCTCTTCGGTTCTTCATCAAGGGCTTTTAATGTTGCTTCGCCTTTCCTATCCCGGTAGAAATCGCCTACAGCTATTAGAGAAGTATCATCAATAACTTGTGGGTTTTGAATATATGCATCTGTTGAAACAGGAATAACAGGAACATTTTGCATGCTTGTTTCTTTTTTCTCTACTTCCTGAATGGTAATTACTTCAGTCTCTTTATTGCTGTTGCACCCAGCTAATAAGAGAAAGGCAAATGAATACATAAAAAAGCGTTTCAAGGTTGAATCCTCCCAATTGAAAAGCTTCCCTTCAAATAGAAGCCGAAGAGAAGCCTATTTTTTTTCAGAATCTCTGAATTTTAAGAGATGGAAATCTCCACCGCCTATCAGCAAGATGATATTCCGGCTGCGGGCGATAGCAACAAACATTACGAAAATAGCCTTTTTTAATTGTCCGTGATTTTTACTTTTGCCTGCAGTAGGTCAAAAATAACTTTAGCATGATCTGTATTGTCCTTTTGTCCAGCAAAAAGATTGCTAGAAGGTCCATATGCATAAACAGGAACGTCTTCTCCAGTATGACCACCTGTAGTCCATCCCGTGTTGGTCCGTTTATTGAAGATATCTTCAATCGCATTGTCAATACTAGTTAAATCTTTTGTTTCAGCTGCTTTCTGAACGGATTGAACTTCTTCTGACTTTAGGGATAGATTGATATACTTTTTCAAAGTAGATTCAACAGATGCGCCATTGGTAATCAATTCTGCCATAAAGTCAGGTGTCTTTGTTGCTGCTTTGATTGGCTCTCCGTACCAGTTGTAATCGCCGTTTGCTGCAATCGAGAATCCTCCTGTAGAATGGTCAGCAGTAGCTACCACTAATGTGTTTTTATCCTTTTTGGCAAAGTCGATTGCTGCCTTATACGCTTTTTCGAAATCTTCCATCTCACTCATTGCAGCGACAATATCATTATCATGTCCAGCCCAGTCAATTTGGCTGCCTTCTACCATCAGGAAAAAGCCCTTTTTATTTTTATTTAAGCTTTCAATTGCAGTTTTCGTCATTTCCTCTAAGGAAGGAGTTTCTTTGTCTCGATCTATCATTTTTGGCATGCCTGCTTCAGCAAATAGTCCAAGTAGCTGGGTATCTTTATTTTTCAGTAAATCATCGCGATTGGTGACATAATTGTAGCCAGCTTTTTTGAATTCCGTCGTTAAATCTCTGTCCTGACGAACAAATAGATCTGTTCCGCCGCCTAATAGAACATCGACTTTATGCTTTCCATTTATCATTTCATCGAAATAGTCATCGGCTATTGCATTCATATTTTTGCGGCTTATATCATGGGATCCAAAAGCAGCTGGCGTCGCATGTGTAATTTCAGATGTTGCAACAAGACCAGTAGATTTTCCCTTTTCCTTTGCAGCTTCCAAGACAGTTTTCACTTCCGTTTCGTCATTGTCAACTGCAATGGCATTATTATATGTTTTGATACCAGCTGACATAGCAGTTGCTGCAGATGCAGAATCCGTCACATTTTGTGCAGGATCTTCTGGATATGTCATTTGCTGACCAACCAAGTAGGGATCGAAATATGTATTTTCTGCTATTTTTGTCTCTGGATTATCTTTTAAATAGCGATACGCAGAAGTGTAAGAAACACCCATTCCATCTCCTATAAGGAAGATAATGTTTTTAGGCTTGCCATTACTGCTTCCGTTATTTTTTGCTTCTGTCTCTGTTCCAAAGAGTGCTGTTGCTATCCCAGCAACGGATAAAGAGGAGATTACGGCGATTGGTAATAACTTTTTTTTCCATGATTTAGTGTTCAAATTGTTTCCCTCCAAATGATTGATTCGCTTTATTATCATGGAAGGACGTTAAGTTTGTTTTACAGCCGTTTAGAGAAAATGTAAAAAAAACTAGGATAAAGGTACCCTAGTTAATAAGGAGGCCACTGAAAAAGTCTAGTTCTCCAAATTAAATGAGGTTTTATTTATTTGAAAGCGAATAATAAGTTGGTTTGGAGAGGCGTCCGCTCTACTCCTACGGGAGATGCGAGAAAGTCCGAGACCCTGCAGGAGCGTAGCGACGAAGCGGCTCGGCGCTCGCCCCGTGGAAAGCGAGCGGTAAGCCTCCGAAAACAAAAACCTACACTAAGTTAGAATGGTTTGGTAACTACCGATTCACTAGGTAATTCACTTTTTCAGTGGCCTCGTTAATAAGACATGGTATTTTTTTGGTTCGTTTCGAGTGAGGAAAGAAAGGACTTTACTAAGCTTTATTTTAAAGCGAATTCTTTACTGAGCGCGTAGGAAACAGCGGCTTTAGCATGTAAAAAGGTAGTATCAAATAATGGAATAGAGCTATCTTCTTGTTTAATAAGTAACGGTATTTCTGTACATCCTAATATAATACCTTCTGCACCTTGAGCTAGCAGTTTGTCGATAATGCGCAAATATATTTCCTTTGATTCAGGAAGAATAATTCCTTTGCATAATTCATCAAATATGATCCGATGGACAACTTCTCTATCTTCTTTCTCGGGCACAATCGTTTCTATTTCTTGCTCTAATAGTGCCTCTTTATAAAAAGAATGCTCCATTGTAAACATGGTTCCTAATAAGCCAACTTTTTTCAAATCAGCTTCTTTTACAGTGCTTCCTGTAGCGTCTGCAATATGAAGCAAAGGAATAGATATGGCTGCTTGTACTTCTTTTGCCATCTTGTGCATCGTATTTGTACAGATTAAAACAACATCAGCGCCCCCTGCTTCCAATGTTTTTGCAGCGTGTACCATTAATTCCGTTGCCTTTTCCCAGTGACCAGCTTTTTGCAGTGCAACAATTTCTTCAAAATCAAAAGAATAAAGAAGGCATTTGGATGAGTGTAATCCTCCCATTTCTTCCTTTACCAATGTATTCATATATCGATAATAATCTGCCGTTGATTCCCAGCTCAAACCACCAATAAGTCCAATCGTTTTCATAGTAAAACTCCTTTCGACCATTTTTTTCATGATATCATGGTATACTGGTATAGGATAGAGCCAGAAAATATATACTTTTATAGTACCAGTTTAGTCTTTATTGGAGGAAATTCCTATGATTTTTATTACGATTGACCGATCTCAATCTATCTCTCTAACCCAGCAAATTTATGATCAGGTTCGTAATGGCATATTAGAAAAACAATTAAAAGAAGGAGAGAAATTACCTTCTTCGAGAGAATTGGCAGGCACTATTGGAGTTTCCCGAAATATTGTTCTAGAAGCGTATGAGCGTTTAATTGCAGAAGGATATTTGGAGGTTAGACCAAAGGCAGGAACCTTTGTAGCACTGGGGACCTCCCTTTCGTTTGTTGAGAGACCGAAGAGGAAAGACACTCCCAAAAAAGCGGAGGATGAAAAAAATACATATATTGATTTTAAAGCTGGCAATCCAGCAATAGATTATTTTCCTAGGAAGAAATGGGCTCAAATAACGAAGGAGATTTGTCTACATTCATCGGAATCCGTCTTTGGATATGGAGAAGCTGCAGGGATGAAGGAGTTGAAGGAAGCACTTGTTGACTATTTAAAAAGAGTAAGAGGGGTACAATGCAGGGCAGAGCAAATTTTCATTACATCTGGTGCTACTCAAGGGTTGAAGCTTATTACGGAAATGCTTGGAAAAGATAATAAAAGAATTGCAGTTGAGGACCCGGTAACAGATGAAATGAGGAATATTTTTACATTTGGTAATGCGAAGATTTTTCCTGTTCCCGTAGACGAAAATGGAATTAACCCAAATAGTTTGCCAGAACAATCACCAAGCTTTGTTTTTGTAATTCCTTCCCATCAATTTCCGTTAGGTGGAATCCTATCTATTCAAAGAAGACTTCAGCTAATAGAATATGCGAAAAGGATGAATTGCTATATTGTGGAAGATGATTATGACAGTGAATTCACTTATGAAGGGGCGCCTGTACCGTCCATTCAAGGTATAGCACCTAACCATGTGATTTATGTGGGTACTTTTAGCAAAATACTTTCCCCAGGACTGCGGATTGGATATGTTATTTTACCAGAGGAATTGGTCGATTCCTTTGAGCAAATTAAATGGTTTTCAGATAGACATACATCCTCACTAGAACAATTAGTATTAGCCCAGTTTATCAGGGAAGGATATTTAGATCGACATGTACGCAAAATGAAAAAAATCTATAAAGAAAAAAGAGAACGATTGGTTTCAGCCATTCAACAAAATTTTCAAGGCGCAACCATTATAGGTAAATCAGCAGGCATGCATTTAGTTGTAGAGATACCAGGAGTAGATTTTTGTCCAACATTCATACATAAAATGGAACAATCAGGAGTGAAGGTATACCCCATTGAACAATATAGCTTAGTAAAAGGGAAACACAGGGAAAGAATTGTGATGGGATATGGTGGACTAACTTTAGAGGAAATCGAAAAGGGTGTCCTTTTATTAAGAAAAACAATTGAATCAAATAGAAAATCCATTTTTTAATGGAATAAATAGCTGAAATTCATTCTTTTTTCATTTAATGTATGTAAATATATTTATAGAAGCAAATTATTATCCTAAGGAGTATGTAAATATGAATAAATCAAGAAAAAGCATCTTTTCAAGAAAGTGGTTAACCATACTTTTTGGGGTACTCATCATTCTCTTATTCATCCCAACCCCCTATTATTTAAACCAGCCAGGCTCCATTGAAGCACTTGCGCCAAAAGTGACGGTAGAAGATGGAACTAAGTCAGAAAAAGGAAGCCTCAATTTAACAACTGTTTATTCGATAAAGGCAAATAATCCATATATTTATTTATACGGATTAGTCGCTCCTCATACGGAAATACGAAAAGAGGAAGAGGTAAAAGGGAATCTTAGTGACGAAGAGTATAATAAGCTATTGCTTCATATGATGGATACTTCTAAGCAAAATGCGATTATTGCTAGCCTCCATGAAGCAGGAAAAAAAGTTCAATTTGACTATAATGGCATTTTCGTTGCACAAGTATTAGAAAATTCCAAAGCAAAGTCAATTATAGAAGTTGGAGATATTATTCAAAAGGTAGATGGCCAAGAATTTACGAAAAGTGATGAATTAATTGCGTATTTAAAAGACAAGCAAGCAGGCGACACTGTCCAGCTTGAATTTATACATGGGAAAGAAAAGAAAGAAGCATCCGTTGAAGTCATTGTATTAGATAAAAAAACAGGACAAGTCGGAATTGGCATTGCACCTGAAGATAATATGACAATAAATCCTTCGATCAATGTTGCGATTAATAGTGAAAATATTGGCGGCCCTTCAGCTGGATTAATGTTTTCTTTAGAAGTTTATAATCAAATTGTGGAAGAGGATTTAACAAAGGGTTACAAAATTGCTGGTACTGGCACAATGGATGCAGAGGGAAATGTAGGACAAATTGGTGGAATCCAGCACAAAATAGTTGCTGCCCATAAAGCAGATGTAGATATATTCTTTTATCCAAAAGATATAACAGAAGATGATACCAATGAAAAGGAAATTAAAGAGCAAGTGGAGGAAGAAGGCTACACAGATATAAAAATCGTGCCAGTAAGCACATTGGAAGAGGCAATCGATTACTTGGAAAAGCTTCCTGAAAAGAAATAAACTTTACATATTGCTCATTTCAGATTTACAGAATTTCTCCGGATAAAATATAATGTTTACCTAGTGTCTCCTTAATTTATTTAAGGAGATTTTTTCATGTAAGGCTGTTGAACTAAAAATTCTGTTTAGAAAAGAGTGAAATGGGAAAGGTATATATAGATAGTGGAAAGTACGATGGGAAGTTGGGAAACGGCATTTACAAGGAGGTTCACCATGTCAGAATTTTTTAGTGGTCTTTTTAATATTCTTTATGGAGCTTTTGGAGTTCCTCTCCTTTTAATCGTTCTTATTATTCTTGTCATAGTTGTATCACAAAGAAGACGAAAAAAACGGATGAAACAAGAAGATTGGATGGGACATTCTCCTGTAGAGAAAATTGAAAAAGAGGATGAGAAGAAAAAATAATGAAGAGTCAAAAAAGGAGACAAACGCAAGAGCGTTTGTCTCCTTTTTTTGTGAGGGGCGGTTTAGACCACGTTAATTTTTTTTATCTATATTAGAATTGATTTCTTTCTTTGCTTACATCAAGTAAGCCCCCACCATTTTGGATTGAGGCCACTGAAAAAGTGAATTACCTGGTGAATCGGTAGTTACCAAACCATTCTAACTTAGTGTAGGCTTTTGTTTTCCGAGGCTTACCGCACGACTCACCGGGGCGAGCGCCGAGCCGCTTCACAGCTCACGCTCCTGCAGGGTCTCGGACTTTCTCGCATCTCCCGTAGGAGTCGAGCGGACACCTCTCCAAACCAACTTATTATTTGCTTTCAAATAAATAAAACCTCATTAATTTGGAGAACTAGACTTTTTCAGTGCCCTCTTTGGATTCTCGTTGATTATATACATCGGATTTTAAATCACAAAGTGCTTTCTTGATAAATTAGGAAAAATAAGTCCCTTTAACCTCAAATAGCTCCCCAGTTAGACATTTAAAAGATATGGATTCCCTCCTATTTTTACTCTTATAAAAGAATTATCATAAATCTAGCAGTTCTACCATTTTGTCAAAAATGATTGGATGCTATGATTTGTAAATCAAAAAACATATTTTTCAAACGAATTTTTAAAGTGAAAATCTATAACACTAAAACAGAAACATATTATTTAAAGCTGTGTCTATTTTCTCTACTAGATCATACAAAATCGAAAATGAGGTGAAAAATCTGCTATTAAGAAAGTGAATATAGACAAAATGGAATGTTTATATTTTATTAGCAGCTACTCGAATGACTGAAAATAATCATTCTCGCGTTGAGCGAAGAAAAAAATTACAAGAAGAACAACGTTTATCAAAGAATCAGAAACCAAAGAGAAGATTCTGGAAAAAACTCTTATATTTTAGCCTTATCGTTGGAGTTGTACTCTTTTTGGTTGGAGTTGGTGCAATTATTTTGATTATCAAAGATGCTCCAAAGTTTGACGAAACATTATTAAAAGACCCTTTATCGTCTAGCTTATTTGCTAGTGATGGAAAAACAGTCATCGCCGAGGTAGGGACAGAAAAACGTGATGATATCGGTATAGAACAAATTCCAGAGGTATTAAAGGATGCTGTTTTAGCAACCGAGGATTCTCGTTTCTACAAGCATCACGGAATTGATGTAAAACGAACAATGGTTGCGATTTTTAAAGTAATTACGACAAGATCGTTAGAAAGTGGTGGAGGAAGTACCATAACACAGCAGCTAGTAAAAAATTCTTTTTTATCGATTGAACAAACACCAACAAGAAAAATCCAGGAATGGTACTTAGCAATTCAACTAGAACGTCGCTTTACTAAAGAGCAAATACTGGAAATGTATTTCAACAAAAACTTATACGGTTGCGATATTTATGGAGTAGCAAAAGCATCGGAGCGTTTCTTTGGTCTAAATGTGGATGAATTAAACCAATTAACACTTGAACAAGCTGCGCTTTTAGCAGGAATTCCACAAAGTCCGAATCGATACATGCCAATCGTTGAAGACAACTTAGAACGTGCAGAAGAACGAAGAAATATGGTTCTTAACTATATGAATAGACATCATTATATTTCCAAATCAGAAATGATAGAAGCACAAAGTACCCCTATTGAAGAGACGATAAACATACAGAAACCGAAAGCAAATAAATATGAGGCCTTTGTAAATACCGTGTTAAAGGAGGTACAAGACAAAACAAATGCGAATATTTTCGAAGATGGATTAGAAATTTATACAACCATCGATTCTGACATACAACAATTGACAGAAGATGTGCTGTCCACCAATGATTATGTCAGCTTCCCAGAAAATGAAAAGCTGCAAACAGCTGTTGTAATTACCGATACACAAACTGGAGAAATTAAAGCAATTGGTGGTGGGAGAAATTTTCAAACTAATTCTTATAATTATGCCATTATGATGAAACGTCAGCCAGGTTCGACAATTAAACCGATTCTTGACTATGGTCCTGCCATTGAAAAATTGAACTGGTCAACAGCCCATAAGATAAAAGATGAAAAATATCATTACAGTGATGGGACTCCGATTCGAAACGCAAATCGTACCTATGCAGGGAGTAAGACAATTAGAGACCACCTTGTTTGGTCACGCAATATTCCAGCATTAAAAACATTTCAAGAAGTTGGTGCAGAAGCTGCAACTGAATTTGCTAGAAGTCTAGGTTTCCCAATTTCAGATGAACAAAAAGGAAATGAAGCAAACTCCATTGGTGGGATTGATGCGGCTTCTCCACTTGTGATGGCCGGTGCATACTCTGCCTTTGGTAATGCTGGTTACTATATAGAACCCCATACTATAACAAAAATTGTCTATTCAAATGGGCGTGTTGAGAAATTAGCACCGACTGAGAAAAAAGTAATGGCAGATTATACAGCTTTCTTAGTGACCGATATGCTAAGGTCAGTCGTCCATTCAGGTACTGGGGCTAAGGCGAATATCGCTAATATAGACCTTGCTGGAAAAACCGGAACGACGAACTTTGATGAAAAAACCGTTACGAAATACAGCCTCCCAAATAATGCTGTAAGGGATGCATGGTTTGTGGGGTATACTCCACAATATACTGGAGCCGTATGGACTGGGTATGATAAAACGACTTCTTCGAGTGATTATTTAAATAGCACAACAGACGATCTTTCCCTACTCGTTTTCAAAGCCATTATGTCGAAGGCAGCAACAAGTCAAGAGCGATTTAAGCAGCCTGAAAGTGTTGGGAAATCGGGAATGGAGTATTACGTAAAGGGTGGAGAGAAACCACAACCGCCGAAACCAGTGACACCAACCGATTTTGGCGCCATTTATGAGGAAGAAGCAAATCAAATTGAATTAGCATGGAACCACTCTTCGATTAGCGGTTTTGAAACAAGCTTTGAAGTTACTTATACAGTAGATGGAAAAACAACAAACTTAACGTCTACAAAGGATAAAAAGGTCATTCTTCCGAATCCTCATAAAGGCGAAGAATATGTCTTTACGGTTGTGGCAAGTGTAGAAGGAGTAAAAAGTGATGTAGCTTCCACTGCCATCACAGTGGAGGAACAAGCCAAAGCACCAAACAGTCCAAGCAATCTCCAAGCAACCTATGATCAAGCATCAAATAGCATTTTGATTCATTGGCAACCTAGTAGCGAAGGTGAAAATAACCAATACATTGTTTCCTTTACGGTTAATGGAATCCCTCAAACCTTAGCAACGACGTCAGAGCAACAAGCCACATTGAAGAGGCCACAGCCTGGACAAACGTATATGATCTCAGTAACTGCCACAAATGAAGTAGGTTCTAGTGAAGCGGTGTCTACGTCTGTTACGGTTTATTCTACTCCTGGCGGAAGTGGAGAAGATAATGGATTTGGTGACATTATCCTTCCTGATGCAAATACTGGCACAACTCCGTAAGTGAAAAAAGAAAATGGTCTCCAAATTCAAGGGATGATCATTTTCTTTTTATATCAAATCAACTAGAGAAAGATTTTTAAGTAGGTCAAAAGATACAAGGAACTTTTTTTCTGGATAGATAAAGCAGGAAAGAAAGGTACGATTGGCACTAGAGGAAGAGAATAATAATAAGTAATCTAAATATAATAGTGTGATAAAAGAGCGAACATTCTGCAATCTTATGATAGAGACTTCAGTTAAGTAGGAAAAACAGGTAGGATTACCTAACTGTTATTATATTGTAAAGAGATTGATTCAAATTAGAAATCCATGAAATAATCTAGTTTGCTACAATGAAGGATAGCCTACTAAGACATAATTAGAAAGATTTTTGCATAAAGATAGTATTTTAAAAAGAGGAAGACACTCTAAATGGATGGCAGGGGGAAGTTATGACATTAGAAAAAAAACTAATCGAAAAAACGTATTATGAAGGATACTTAAAAGATAGAGACGAATCACCAATTGAAGTCTTAGGACAATTATATATTGCTGAACAAAGAAAAAATGTTCCTGATTTAACTTCTATCCGCTTTGCGCAAGGGGAATTATATTTTCAATACCATGATTATGAAGCGGCTATTTTTAAATGGGAGAATATTAGTAATGAATTAGAACCATGGGCGCAAAAGAACCTTGCAGATGCCTATTTGGAATTAGAGGAATATTCAACTGCAGAAAGCTTTTATAAATCAATTGTTACCGATTCTGATCTTTTAAAGACAGAAATTTCGATGCAGCTATTTTCTTTATATTTTCAAAAAGAAAATCATGAAATGGCGTTAGAGATTATCAATAATCTTGTCGCAACTAATCCTGATTATGCCAATATAACAACTGTTGCTAAATCGTATTATGAAGAACAGCAAAATTGGGAAAAAGCAATCCAGCTTGCTGTTAATGAAGGGAAAAGAACAGATGCATTAAAATGGTATGAAGCGCTGATTCATTATAGCAACCTTGGTGTAATCAATCAGTTTGAGCCATCTTATTTTATGGAAAACTTGAAAAGTCTTCAAGAATTAGATACTGCTACTTTTGAGAGATTGGCGATATCATTATGGAAAAACTATGAAGATAGCGCACATTATTTAACATGGGTAACTGTGTTTAATACAGTCTATGAGCCAGCACCAAGTGAAGCTGAAGAGGGACTGACGCTTATATTAGAAAAAGCATATGCTCATTTAATTAGTGGTAGCTATCCTATTAAAGAAGTACAAGAAATCGTTCCAGCACTTTTATCCAATTATTTCTTATCTTCTGCTGGAAGACATGTTGTAGTTGCAGCATCTGCTGTTTTAGCTTGGAATGAAATGTTTAAACATTCTATTGAATATTCCGTTGTATCAAAAGCTGAAATGGTCATTAATGAAGCACCGGAAGCGAATGTTTCGTTCCAACAATTTATGAATTTATTTGAATCTATTATAGATTGGGCAGATAAACATGATATTCCACTAGATAAGAAATTTACCCAAAAAGTGCAGGATTACCTTCCATCTGATCATTATCAATTATTGATGGTAGGATCACATGGAAGTGGTGTGAATGCTTATATTAATGAGCTTGTAGGGGAAACTGTTCTGGCGGAAGAAGCAAGCGCGATTCTAACAGTAAAAGATAATGATTATCTTGAGATTAAGGAAGTAACGAACGCTGGATTACGTCCAATTGATACACTAACCAATTTTTATAAAGAGCTTTTGATGCAACAATCAGATTCTGTGAATCCGAGAGTGTTTCAGTTAGATACACCTTCTCACTTTTTAAATCAAAATAGATGGACTGTTACTACTGCTCCTTTTGTTGAAAAAGAATCTTATGCAGATTATGCCATGCTGGCAGACAGTCTCTTATTTGTTATAAATGAACACTCTGTTTTTTCTTATAATGAATATGAGCGATTAAAGCAATGGAAGGAAAAGTCATCGTTCTTAACTGTTCAATTCTTAATTTATATGGATGATGCGGAAAATGAGAAAGTGGCAACAAAACGATTGCAAAAGGCAACAGCTGCTATTCAGCATTATTTCCCAGATAGCAAAATATTTATCTATTCTAAGCAAGAGGATAGAAAAATGCAATTAGATGAGGTCAGTCTCTACTATCAACAGCATTTTGAAGGAAGAAACATGAAGGAAGAACGTCTACAAAGCTGCATTTCCATCATTCAAGATTTAATTACAAATCTATTAGATAAGCGACTAGATATGGAAAATAGTTTAAAGGGATCACTAGAATTGTATGAGGAAATGGTAAGTAAGCTTACTGGTGCAAAAAATCAGCTTATGGATATGGAAACGTCAAAAATTGAATCAATTACAAAACAATTTGAAGAAATCAAAACAGAAACGCAAGAAGCAATGAAGAAAGATATTCCAGCTATTTTAAAAGGCTGTAAGGATTTTGTAAAAGAAGATAGTGATTTTACTAAGATGCATGTTGCTCTTAATGAAGAGATGAATAAACGTATAAATCACTATATAAACGAAACGTTATCACCGCGCGTTCATCGAAGTATAGAGGAATGGATTCACTCTTCCCATAAACAATTAGAGCAAGGGCAGCAATTTCTTCAAGAGCTTTGTGAAGGATTTAATGGCATATATAAAGAGCATCCTTTGGAACTTATCTGTGACTTTACAATCATTGAAGATTGGAGAAGGGATGCACGCCGCTTATCAAGTGGGCTACGAATCGATCCATTAAATATTTTCAATCGCTTTAATGCGTCTCAAGTATTTTTAAAGAGTGCAGGGAAGCTACTCGGAGCTATTCAACAAAATAAAAAAATGCTCCAATCAAAATATCAAAAGTATATCGAAACGGAAGACTTTTCTGAAGTGGTTTCATCTGTTTCAGCAGCTGTTTTACAGCATTTTGATTTCTATGAAAAAGGATTGGAAAATGATATCAAGATGTTCTTTATCAGTCCAAAGGTAACATTAGAGCAGGTTGCTGAAGAAAAATCAAAAGACATAGTGGAATACAAAGATTTACTAGAACGTTTAAAGAATAATCCGGAAATGTTCCATGATCCATTGAAATTATTCGAATTACGTTTGCTGCAGTACGATTGGCTTGCTAATACAACTAAGCCTGCAACGACATGGATATAAGTGATTGAAAAAAGGGAGAAGATTAATCGAAATAGTGATTATTCTTCTCCCTTTATTTCTAGCAAATATTATAATTTAAATGAGCTTTTCAAGGAAACAATGCGGTTAAATACAGGCTTTTCAGATGTTGTATATTTAGGGTCCACATTAAAATAGCCATGACGGAAGAATTGAAATTTATCTTGTGGTTTAACATCCTTCATATTTGGCTCAATAAAGCCTTGAATCACTTCTAGAGAATTAGGATTTACATAGTCTAAGAACGTTTTTCCTTCTTCTATTTCCTCCTCTTCATCACTAATAAGTGGTTCGAATAAGCGGAATTCAGCAGGGATAGCTTGCGTTGCTTCCACCCAATGCAATGTTCCTTTTACTTTTCTGCCAGTAAAGCCAGTCCCACTTTTTGTTTCTTTATCATACGTACAGTGAAGCTCCATTACATTTCCCTCTTCATCTTTTATTACTTCTTCACATTTGATGAAGTAAGCATGCTTTAATCGCACTTCATTTCCTGGGAATAAGCGGAAGTACTTCTTCGGGGGATTCTCCATAAAGTCTTCTTGTTCAATATAAATTTCACGAGAGAATGGAATTTGTCTCACTCCCATCTCTGGATTTTCTGGATTGTTTTCCGCATCTAACATTTCTATTTGTCCTTCTGGGTAGTTCGTGATGACGACTTTTAAAGGATTTAGGACACCCATTGTACGAGGAGCTTTTAATTTTAAATCTTCACGAACAAAATGATCAAGCATTGCAGAATCAACTGCTCCAGATCCTTTTGAGATACCTAATTCCATACAGAAATTACGGATTGCTTCTGGCGTTACACCTTTTCTTCTTAAACCAGAGATAGTAGGCATACGAGGATCGTCCCAACCATCCACATATTTTTCGTCTACTAGGAGTTTTAATTTCCGTTTACTCATTACCGTGTTTGTAATATTTAAACGACCAAATTCAATTTGTTGAGGCGTGCTTTCCATTTCACATTCACGAACAACCCAATCATAAAGAGGGCGTTGGTCTTCAAACTCTGTTGTACAAAGAGAGTGTGTGACACCTTCAATCGCATCCTCTAACGGATGAGCAAATGCATACATTGGATAAATACACCATTTATCTCCAGTATTATGATGTGTTGCATGGGCGATACGATAAATAACAGGATCTCTTAAGTTAATATTAGGAGAAGCCATATCAATTTTTGCGCGAAGAACCTTTTCACCATTTCCAAACTCTCCGTTACGCATTGCTTCAAATAATTGAAGATTTTCTTCCACAGAACGGGTGCGATAAGGACTTTCTTTCCCTGGTTCTGTTAACGTACCACGGTATTCACGAATCTCATCAGCAGATAAATCATCTACATAAGCTAGCCCTTTTTTGATTAATAGAACAGCACGCTCGTACATTTCTTCAAAATAGTCAGAAGCAAAGAGCAGATTTTCCCATTCATATCCAAGCCATTCTACATCTTCTTTAATAGAGTTAACATATTCAATGTCCTCTTTTAAAGGGTTTGTATCGTCAAAGCGCAAGTTTGTTTTGCCGCCAAATTCATCTGCCAACCCAAAATTAATAAAAATGGACTTAGCATGTCCAATATGTAAATAGCCATTTGGTTCTGGCGGAAAGCGAGTGATAACTGTATCATGCTTACCTGTTTCTAAATCTTCTTTCATGATGTTTTTTATAAAATTAGAGCCAATCTCCAAGATTATAGCCACCTTTCTTTTATGTATGAATACTTTTAGTTTTGAATGTTGAGCCTAGTAACTCGTTTATATCGAAAATATCCAAACGATCTTAGTATGATTATATCAATAATATAACCAATATTTTATTATAAACTTCATAGAAAGGAAACGAAAGTACAATAAATTTGTAAATTTTTATGGTTTTGGAAAATGATTTGTATAGTTTTGGATTAATTTTGAAGAAATAGCCATTTTAGTTAGTGAGAGGCTTTTATGAGAAGGATGAACGCCAAAAAAGCAGGAGGAAGAGGGGAAGTTGGTTTTCATTAAAATAAAATGCCCCCTTTAAGCAAAAGAGGCATTTAACAAAAATAATTACATACTCAATCGCACAATAGCCATACACACCACTCCGAATAATACGGTAGTTAATAAGCTTTTGCTAAGAAAAGCAACAATGATAGTCGGGATAGTCGCAAGAAGGGCTTCCCAATTAATACGGATACCAGTACTTCCGCTAGTTTCTAAAAGACTTTCTACAATTAATCCAGTAAATATACATACCGGGAGATAGGAAAGCCATTTTTCAACTGGTTCAGAAATGGTGAAATTGCGTGCTACTAAAAATGGAATAACTCTCGGAATAAACGTAACAAGTGTACAACCAATTAATAAAAGAATAAAGCTAGTGTTACTCATCATTTATCTGTCACCACCCCAATTGTAGCAACAATGATTGTTGATATAATGACACTTAAGCTGCTTGATAAAAAAGTAGAGAAAACAAGCATGCATATGATCATCAATGTGATTAATAATAAATAGTGTTTCAGCTTAGTAGGTTTGATTGTTTGCAATTGCAGGATTAATAACGCAATAAACATGGCGGGCAAAGCATAATCTAATCCAAATTGTTCAGGATCTGGGAACCAGCCACCGATATATCCCCCGATTGTACATGCTCCAATCCAAACAAGGTAGGCAGTAAGATTTAGTCCATTCATCCAGCGATCATTAATAGGCTCTTTTCTAGCAATTTTCGTAATAGCTACTCCAAATGACTCGTCTGTAACAAGGCTTCCAATACCGATATTTTTCAGTACGGAATATTGTGTGAATTTAGGTGCTAATGCTGAGCTTAATAACAAGTGGCGCAAATTCACAATGAATGTAGTAAGGATAATGGCACTAATGGGACTTGCAGCTGCAATCATTGCACAGATAATAAATTGAGAGGCACCTGCATAAACAAATGTGGCAAGAAAGAAAACATGGAATACAGATAATCCAGACGATACACCTACCACGCCCATTGCTAGGCCAATGCTGATATAGCCTAGTAACGTTGGAATACAGTCCTTCACCCCATCCAAATAGGAGAGTGTTTGTTGTTCTTCTTGTTTTTCTAATTTTAAACTTTGCACGGTCAATCCCCTTTATTGCGAATTAGTAATTACATTTATTATATAAGGGAGAAAAATTTTAGGCAATGCCTTAATAGATGAAGTAGTAGGGGTGAAAATTTGTGGTTATTTTACGCAAAGTTAGAATGAAAGCCATCACTGCCATTTATTGCAGTAGTTTGGAATTCTGAAAAGAAGCGTATTAAATAATAACACAAAAATAAAAACCATTCTCATCATATCTAGAAGAATGGTTTTGTTTATATTTCTTTTCTTTTCGTGTTAATTTTTCCTGTTTTGTCTTTGTTGTTTTCGTGATTGGTACGATGGATCCCCAGGAGCCTCTTCGCATCGTTGTATCAAATCCACTTTCTCTTAACGCTTTTTCCCGTTTCTTTCTTGCCGCTGATTTAGCCATTGCGTTTCCTCCTTTTGATGTGAATCATTTCCTTAATTATACATCATAAAGGAGAACAATGTTACTAGTTATACATTGGGATGTTAAGAAATCGACTGTTTCGATAACTTAGGATGTCGATGCATCATTGCAAAAAGAAAAATACCGCTTGCTAATAAGAGAAAGCTGGTTGAAAAGAATACCATGGAGAAACCAAAATTACCAGCGATTATTCCACCAAGAGCAGGGCCGATAATATTTCCGAGAAAACGGAGACTTGTTTCATACCCCATTACTTCTCCTTGCATGGCAATTGGTACTTCTTGACGAATATAAGCTATACGTACTGGAACCATTCCACCAATCGCTACACCAAGAATAAAGCGGATAATAAGTAATTGCCAGTATTGATTAACAAATCCCCCTGGAAAATAAATGATCCCAGCAATAAATAAGAGAATAACAAGTACTTTCAGATGACCTGAGCGATCTCCCATTTCTCCCCATTTCCTTGCCATTAGCAAGTTACCTAATCCTGCTGCTGAGAAAGCTAATCCAGCGAAAAAGGCAATGTTCTCAGGTCCGTGCAAGTCACTGACATATAGAGAAAGAATTGGTTGGATGCTAAAATGGGCAATTTGAATAAAAGCCGAGATAAGTAGTACGGTGATGAAAACAGGATTCTTAAGAATATGGGCTAATACCTCTTTGCTTGTATAACTGCTTTTCGTACCCTTTTGAACAGGGAGAACAAATTCTTTCGTCGTAAATACTAGAATGGCAGAAATAAAGATTGCAAGTGAGGTAAATCGGAAAGTCGCTCCATAGCCGAAGCTATCTGCTAAGACGCCTCCAAGCAATGGACCAATCAATGCCCCTGTAATACTTCCTGTTTGTAATGTTCCTAACACTTTTCCCGCAACTTTTTTTGGTGTTTGAGTGGAGATAAATGCTTGAGACATTGGGATAAAGCCAGTAAAAAATCCTGTGAAGAACCGAAGAATAAAAACTTCCCATACAGAATTAGCGAAACTCATAAGAAATATCGATATACCAAGCCCGATTGCCAAGATGATAAGAATTGTTTTTCTGCCAAACTTATCGCCAATTTTTCCCCAGATTGGCGAAAATAAAAACGCTGCTACAAAGGTGACAGAGAAACAAAGTCCTGACCAATGTTGAACAAATTCTGGCGAATATTGACCAAAGGATTCAATATAAAGCGATAAAAATGGGAGAACCATGGTCATACAGGCACTTATAAAAAAGTTGGCAAACCACATGATTCCTAAATTGCGTTTTGAATATTGTTGGTTTTCCATTTTGTAAAAACACTTCTTTCTAATATAGTAGAAAATTTTTCATTAAAGGCCTCCTCCATCTAGGATGGAAAGAGAATTCGAAAGGAAGGACGAGGAGATTGTAAAAAACAGCACAAACAATTTCGCTTAACTAAATATTAGTTTAACGTAAAATTTACATAAAAGAAAGTATTTTGGATGTTTTTTTCCAACAGATGTTCGATGTTTAATAAAAGAAGAAGAGGTATCTATCAAGAAAAGACTGTAATGTAGTGGTTGTAGAGTTGCAAAGGAGTGAATAATTAACTGAAATTACCAATGGAGGATTTTCGTACTTTTTTATTGGAATTCTTGTGAAAAATAATTAAAATGCATTTGTTTTTCTAGAGTATACAAATGTATTTTTAGAAAGGATAGCACTTGATTATTTAGTGTGAAATAGTGATAATAGCGATAGTGAATAATTTTGAAAATTATTACTATTTAACAATTAGTGGGAGTTGTCGAAATGAAGGTTGTCAAATTTGGGGGTAGTTCATTAGCTACGGGGAATCAATTGGAAAAAGTATTGCAAATAGTTAAAGCAGATAAGGAGAGAAGGATTGTTGTTGTATCTGCACCTGGAAAAAGATATGAAGAAGATACGAAGGTTACAGATTTATTAATCCAATGCGCAACAGCTGTCATAAATGGGGATAGCCCTTCCCCTTATTTAGAGGAAGTGTTAGCCAGGTATGCAAATATTGCCAAAGAATTGGATCTTTCCAGTGATATCATAGCAAATATAAAACGAGATTTATTAGAACTAATAAATAATTCCGCTGATAAAGATGCTTTTATGGAAGCGATGAAAGCTAGTGGCGAGGATAATAATGCAAAATTAGTTGCACACTTTTTTAAAGATAGAGGATTAGATGCAATCTATGTTAGTCCGAAAGAAGCGGGCTTAATTGTAAGTGATCATCCTGGAAACGCTCAGGTGCTTGCTGAATCATATGATCGACTATTCACTTTAAGGGAACAAAAGAACATTATTGTTTTCCCAGGCTTTTTTGGATACAACGAATCAGGAAAAGTTGTTACTTTTTCAAGGAGCGGCTCCGATATAACTGGTGCGATTCTTGCAAATGGAGTGAAGGCGGATTTATATGAAAACTTCACAGATGTTGATGCAGTATACTCCGTCAATCCTTCCATTGTTAAACAGCCAAAAGAAATAAAGGAGTTAACCTATCGGGAAATGCGTGAATTGTCTTATGCTGGATTTTCTGTATTCCATGCGGAAGCACTTATACCGGCTTACCGTGCAGGAATTCCTGTACAAGTAAGAAACACGAATAATCCTTCAGCACCAGGAACAAGAATTGTTGCATCAAGAAGCAATACAAATGGACCGGTAGTTGGAATTGCTAATGATAAGGGATTTTGTTCTATTTATATTAGTAAATACTTAATGAATCGTGAAGTTGGCTTTGCAAGAAAAGTCCTATCCATATTAGAGGAGTATCATATTTCTTATGAACACATGCCGTCTGGGATTGATGATTTAACAATTGTTTTGCGTCAGGATCAATTAACTGGAAAAAGCGAACAAGAAATATTAGCAAAAATCTCCGATGAATTACATGTAGATGAGATAAAGGTAGAGCATGATTTAGCACTTATCATGCTTGTAGGAGAAGGCATGCGTCATAATGTTGGTACAAATGCCCGTGCATCTAAAGCACTTGCAGAAGCAGGAGTAAATATTGAAATGATAAACCAAGGATCATCAGAAGTAAGTATGATGTTCGGCGTGAAAGAAACAGTCGTAAAAAAAGCGGTAAAGGCAATTTACGAAGAATTTTTTCAATAATTTAACGCGGAAATGATAATGCTATAGCAAAGAAATATTAGAGGATGCAGGGAAAAGAATAGGAAAATTTTTTGAAAAAGAAGAAGTTCAACTTTCAAATCTTTATTTGAAAAAGAGCTTCTTCTTTTAATTTGTGTCTATTATTCAAATCTTGAGAAATTTTAAAAAGTTTTCTTGTATATAAATTAACAAAAAGTTATAATAAATGCATTATAAAAGATAGATATATTAAGATAAGATTGGTTAAGGAAAAGTTTTTTTATCTGTTATTATCGGAAAATTCTATATTATATAAATATAAAATTTTACATCAAAAGAGGGGGAATTACATTGAAGAAAAAAGGGTATTTATTTGCTTTATTTATGTCGATAGTACTAGTTCTAGCTGCATGTGGTACAAGCTCAGAAAAATCAAATAGTGATGAAGAAGGCAAAAAGAAATTGAGAGTAGTAACCGACGCGGCCTATGCACCATTTGAATACATGGATAAAGACAAGATTATAGGTTTTGATGTGGATATTTTCACTGCTGCTGCAAAAGAAGCAGGATATGATTTTGAAATTGTTAATGTTGGATGGGATCCTGTTTTTGCGGAATTAGAAAATGGAACAGCAGATGTAGGTTTATCTGCCATTACGATTAACGATGACCGATTAAAATCTTATGATTTCTCTATTCCTTATTTTGAAAGTACTAATAAAATTTTAGCTCCAGAAGGAACGGATATTGAAAAAGCTGCTGATTTGGTAGATAAGACAGTAGCAGTTCAAGCAGGAACAACAGGTGCAGATGCAGTGGATGCACTATTAGGAAATGGCAATGAGAAAGTGAAAAAATTTGAGAATAATAATTTAGCTATTCTTGAAATGAAAAATAATGGTGCAGATGCAGTTGTTGCAGATAATGCAGTACTAGAAACCTATGCTAAAAATAATCCACAGGATAACTTTACGGTTATTGAAGATAAGGAAGGATTCGAATCTGAATATTATGGTTTCATGTTCCCTAAAGGAAGCGAAATTGTGGAGGATTTAAGCGAAGGGCTTAATGCGATTTTAGATAATGGAAAATATGCAGAAATATATAAAGAATGGTTTGGTCAGGAACCAGATATTGAAAATTTAAAAGCACAACAATAGAAATATTACAGATGAGGAAGGGTACTCAAAAATAGGCATTTCCCCGCTTGAACAATTAGGGAGCACAAATTTCTTCCATATTGTAGCTAAGTGAGGGAAGGTCCTTCTGAGTACCTTTTTTTAAAGAAATTTGAGGTTTTCTATTACTTAAAAAGTAAATGGATAGCAGTAATACTGTTTTTTGGAGGAGAAGTAATGGATTTTAATTTCACGATAATTTGGGAATATGCTGATTTATTTAAAAAAGGTATATTAGTAACCATTCAATTATCCTTATATGCAATTGTGTTTGGGACCATTTTAGGATTATTAATTGGTCTTGGTAAAATAGCAAAAAATCAGTGGATTTCCCTTCCGTTTCGCTGCTATATTGCGGTTTTCCGTGGAACGCCCCTTTTTGTACAAATCTTAATTATTCATTTTGGGTTCATCCCGTTATTCTTGAACACTACAAATGCTATGGTAGCAGCAATAGTCGCATTATCGCTAAACGCGGCTGCTTATATTGCAGAGATTTTTCGAGCCGGAATTGAATCTATTGACCGCGGACAGATGGAAGCTGCAAGGTCTTTAGGAATGACCCATGTACAGGCAATGCGCTACATAATCCTGCCACAGTCAGTAAAACGAATGATCCCACCACTTGGCAATGAATTTATCGTTTTGATTAAAGATTCCTCTTTAGCAGCGGTTATAGCTGCACCGGAGTTAATGTATTATGCAAGGCTCATGATGGGGCAATATAATCGAGTTTGGGAGCCATATTTAACAGTAGCTGTTATATACCTAGTTCTAACTTTAACATTAAGCTTCTTCTTAACTCGTTTGGAAAGAAGGTTGAAAACAGAATGATTGTTGTAGATAAATTGAAAAAGTCTTTTGGAAATAATGAAGTATTGAAGGATATTAGTATAACGATTAACCCTCAAGAGGTAGTTGTTATTATTGGCCCTTCTGGATCTGGAAAGTCTACTTTTCTACGTTGTATCAATTTATTAGAGAGTATAACAGATGGGACCATTCACATTAAAGGGAAGAATATTACCGATAAGACAACTAATATTAATGAAGTTCGTAAGGATGTAGGCATGGTATTTCAACAGTTTAATTTATTTCCCCATAAAACGGTTCTGCAAAATATCATGATTTCTCCAATGAAGGTAAAGAAAGTATCGAAGGAAGAGGCCGAGGAAAAGGCACTGGCGTTATTAAAGAAAGTGGGCTTAGAGGATAAAGCAAAAGTATATCCTGATTCCCTTTCAGGTGGACAAAAACAGCGTGTAGCAATTGCAAGAGCTTTAGCGATGGAACCAAGTATTATGTTATTTGATGAGCCTACATCTGCCCTAGATCCAGAAATGGTAGGAGAGGTATTGGAAGTAATGAAGGATCTTGCAAAGGAAGGAATGACAATGATTGTCGTAACACATGAAATGGGATTTGCTAGAGAGGTTGGCGACCGAGTTATTTTTATGGATGGAGGATATATTGTAGAAGAAGATACTCCAGTAAAGCTATTTAGTAATCCTAAGGAAGAGCGAACAATATCCTTCTTAAGTAAAGTCTTATAGGAATTTACGAAAACAACCTTGCAACTCCATTTTCAAAAGGAGTTGCAAGGTTGTTTTTTTATAGAATTTAGGAATGTCATTTCGTCTATAAGAAAAGAAAATTGTAAACGATAACAACCTTTATATAGAAAGATTTGATAAAAATGTAGCAGTTATAAATTTAATTCTGAATATTTCGATGATTAAAAATTCTTATTATACTTTATTGGAAATTACCGTTAATATAAAAGAAATCGAAATGAAGTATTGGTTTAAGCTCCATTTTTTCTTCTCAGGAGGTATGCCTTATTAAGAGCAAAATTATTAGGAGGGGTAGTATGTTAAAAAAATGGCATAGTGAATTAGCGCAGATGTTTGATCAAATGGTTGAATGGAGAAGGCATTTTCACCAGTACCCGGAACTATCTTTCCAAGAGGTGGAAACACCAAGAATGATTGCTGAAATTTTAGAAGGATTCGGTATTGAGGTAAGGAGAAATGTAGGCGGTAGAGGAGTTGTTGGAAAAATCTATGGTGCGAAACCTGGAAAAACAATTGCATTGCGTGCTGATTTTGACGCTCTACCAATTCAAGATGAAAAGGATGTACCATATAAATCAAAGGTCCCTGGTGTCATGCATGCATGTGGGCATGATGGACATACCGCCACCTTATTAGCAGTGGCAAAGGTTCTTCAAGATAATAGAGACAGTATTACAGGAAATATTGTATTGCTTCATCAGCATGCAGAAGAGATGTCGCCAGGTGGAGCAAAGGCGATGATTGAAGATGATTGTTTAAAAGATGTAGATGTTGTTTATGGCTCCCATCTATCTTCTCTAAATGAATTAGGAAAGTACTATTATAAACCAGGCTATTCCCAGGCGGCAGCCGACGCTTTTGAAATTACGATTAAAGGAAAGGGCGGACATGGTTCTGCTCCCCATGAAACGGTGGATGCTATTGCTATCGGTACTGCATTAGTAAGCCAGTTACAATATATTGCTAGTAGACGGGTTGATCCATTAAATCCTGTTGTATTGTCTATAGGTTCCTTCCATGGAGGAAATGCTAAAAATGTAATTGCCGATACTGCGGTGATGACAGGAACTGTAAGAACGCTAGATAAAGATTTGCGTTTATTTATGGAAGAAGAAATTAAATTAATGGCAAATGAAATTTGCGAAAGTATGCAGGCTACTTGTGAGATTAATTATATTAAGGGTTACCCTGCAGTTTATAATCATGAGGAAGAAGTAGAGGTTTTTGAAAAGGTCATTGAAGATTCACTTGATAAGAATATGTTAGTTCGTTCCGTACCAATTATGGGGGCAGAGGATTTCTCCTATTATTTGCTTGAAAAGCCGGGCATGTTTTTTCATACAGGGGCACAGGTAGCAGATGGAAAAGCTTATCCTCACCATCATCCAATGTTCGATTTTGATGAAAGGGCAATGATTAATACTGGAAAAGCGTTCCTAAGTATTGTCGATAATTATGTATCGTCACAGGTGAAAGAAAATCTTGCTGAACCAGTTCGATAAAAAGGCATTTTCGAAAAATAAATGGGATGGGAGCGATTAATAGATGTTAGATAAATGGTACAAAGAAATCGAAGCAATGTATGACCAAATGGTAGAGTGGAGACGATATTTACACGAAAATCCAGAGCTGTCTTTTCAAGAAGTAAATACAAGTAAAATGATTGGTGACTTATTAGAAAGCTTCGGTATTGAGGTCAGACGGAATGTCGGTGGAAACGGAGTTGTCGGCAAAATTTATGGGGCAAAGCCAGGAAAAACGATTGCTTTACGAGCAGACTTTGACGCATTGCCTATTCAGGATGAGAAAGACGTTGATTTTAAATCGAAGGTACCAGGTGTGATGCATGCATGTGGACATGATGGGCATACCGCTACCTTATTAGCTGTAGCGAAGGTTCTACAAGAGAATGCGGATGACTTAGCTGGAAATGTGGTGCTGCTACATCAGCATGCTGAAGAATTGCCGCCAGGGGGAGCCATTGCGATGATTGAAGATGGGTGTTTAGATGGGGTCGATGTTGTTTATGGTGCTCATTTAGCTTCTGGTGCTGAACTAGGAAGTGTTCTTTATGGAATAGGACCTGTTTCAGCTGCAAGTGACGCCTTTGAATTAAAAATCCAAGGAAAAGGTGGACATGGTGCTTCTCCACATCAAACGATTGATTCTGTTGCAGTTGGTGCCCAAATTGCTAATCATTTAAAACATATTGTGAGTAGAAGGGTTAACCCGCAAAAGCCTGCAGTAATTTCGATCGGTTCATTCCATGCAGGAAATGCAGGGAACGTCATAGCAGATACGGCTGAACTAACTGGAACAGTCCGCACATTCGATGAGGATGTTCGGTCCCTGATTGAGGAAGAGATGGAGCAGTTGATTAGTGGTGTATGTAAAGCATTTCATGCAGAATATGCATTTAATTATGCAAAAGGCTATCCATCTACTGTTAATACAGCAGATGAAACGAATATTTTAGAAAAGTGTTTGATCGACGTCTTACCAGAAAGCAAGCTTGTAAAAATAGAAAAACCAGGCATGGGTGGAGAAGATTTTTCTTACTATCTGCAAAATCGTCCTGGATGTTTCTTTTCGGTTGGAGCTCGAAATGAAGAAATTGATGCTGTGTATCCTCATCATCATCCAAAATTCACTTTTGATGAAAGGGCATTGCTTCATACAGCTAAAATATTTTTAAGCTTGGTAGATTATTATACGAATGCAGAAAAGACGGAGGCTTTAGTAAATAGTTCTACTATATAAAACTAGAATTAGATTCTAGCATTCTCTAAGTAGTATGCGCCTATCAGCTAGCAAACTTCTGATCACCTCTTTTGCGTAGTCAACATCAGTTCACTAACGTTCACTGTGTTTCCTTTATCGAAAGAACGTGTTCTTCCAGTTTGTACGCTGATAACCAGGCGCTTACGCTTTACGAAATAACAGGGATTAAGATTCTAAGTTAGAGACCAATCTAGCTCCAGCGCCTATCAGCTAGCAAACTTCTGATCACCTCCCTACGATAAGTCAACATCAGTTCACTAACGTTCACTGTGTTTCCTTTATCTCAGTCGGTGTTCTTCCAGTTTGTACGCTGATAACCAGGCGCTTACGCTTTATATTTAGGAGGGGAAGTATGGGGGAGAATATTTTAGAAGTGGATAAACTGCAAACGGCTTTTCGGACGGATAAGGGAGAGGTTGTGTCGGTAGAAGAGGTTTCATTTCAGCTTCAACCAGGTGAAACCATTGGTATTGTGGGAGAGTCTGGATGTGGTAAAAGTGTAACTTCTTTATCCATTATGAGGTTGCTAGGAAAACATGGATATATCAAAAACGGTTCGATTAATCTGAATGGAAATGATTTAACAAAATTAACAGAAGCAGAAATGCGTAAGGTTAGAGGAAATGAAATATCTATGATTTTTCAAGAACCAATGACCTCTTTAAATCCAGTTTTTACAATTGGTAATCAAATGGTGGAATTGATTCGTTTACATATGGGTTTAAATGCTAAGAAAGCTAAAAGCTATGCGGTAGAAATGCTTAAGAAAGTAGGTATTCCGAGAGCGGAGGTAATTATAGATGAATATCCACATGCGCTTTCTGGAGGAATGCGACAAAGGGTAATGATAGCGATGGCGCTATCTTGTAAACCTAAGCTATTAATTGCAGATGAGCCAACTACTGCATTAGATGTAACGATACAGGCACAGATTCTTGAATTAATGAAAAGCTTAAAAAATGAGTCAGAGACAGCTATTATGATGATTACACATGACTTAGGTGTAATTGCAGAAATGGCAGATAAAGTAATTGTCATGTATGCGGGACAAGTAGTAGAAGAAGCAGATGTCTTTACTCTTTTTGATGAGCCGAAGCATCCTTACACGAAAGGCTTAATCGACTCTATCCCACACCTAGAGTATGATGCTCAGGAAAAGCTATATTCCATTCCCGGTTCTGTTCCAACGTTGCAGCAAATGCCTAAAGGCTGTAGGTTTCACACACGATGTCCTTACGTGACTGAAAAATGCATTGCCGAAAAACCTCCCCATATTAGCATAGACAATAAACGAAATCATAAAGTTCGTTGTTGGCTATATGAGGAAAAACAGCAAGAGAGTATGTCAAATGAAGAGAGGGAGGTTACTGTATGAGCATAGAAACTTTACCTATAAAAGACGGAATATTCAAACAACTACAACCGTTAGTAGAAATTCAAAACCTAAAGAAATACTATCCAATTAAGAAGGGGATTTTATCGAAAACAGTTGGTCATGTCAAAGCGGTGGATGGGCTTAATTTTTCGATTTATCCTGGTGAAACCATTTCCCTTGTCGGGGAGTCTGGTTGTGGGAAATCCACTACAGGAAGAGCAATCGTAAAGCTTGATCCACCGACAGACGGAAAAGTGTTATTTGAAGGAAAGGATATGGCGACAATTCAGCATAAGGAATTAAGAAAAATTAGGACGGAGATGCAAATAATCTTTCAGGATCCCTATTCTTCTCTTAATCCACGTAAGCGAATAGGCGATTTATTGGCAGAACCATTAATTGCCCATCGACTTGCCACGAAAGAAGAGGCAAACAAAAAGGTAGACCAAATACTTGAAATAGTAGGATTAACTAAATTTCATAAAAGTAGATATCCTCATGAATTTTCTGGTGGTCAAAGACAAAGGGTTGGCATTGCTAGAGCGCTTATGCTAAATCCGAAATTGATTGTTTGTGATGAACCAGTGTCAGCATTGGACGTTTCTATTCAAGCACAGGTGTTAAATCTATTAAAAGATTTGCAAAAGGAATTTAACTTAACCTATTTATTTATCGCGCATGGATTAGGAGCAGTTAAATATATAAGTGATCGAATAGCTGTTATGTATCTAGGAAAAATCGTTGAAATTGGAAAAACAGAAGAAATCTTTAAAAATCCCAAGCACCCCTATACGAAAGTATTGTTAAGTGCTTATCCTATTCCTAATCCCCATCTTCGAAATAGAGAAAGGATTGTCGTGGAAGGAGATGTTCCAAGTCCAGCAAATCCACCAAAGGGCTGTAGATTTCATACAAGATGTCCAATGGCTCAAGCTATTTGTAAGGAGAAGGAGCCGCTATTGAATGCTACAGATCATTCAGTCGCCTGCCATTTTCCACTAAATTAAAGGAGGGAGATTTGATTGTTTCAATATATTATTAGGAGATTATTAATTGCCATTCCAGTGTTGCTGGGAGTAACTGTTTTTAACTTTTTCATTATTAACCTAGCTCCAGGTAACCCTGTGGATATGTATATTAATCCAGATACAACCCAGGCAGATATCGATGCGAAGAAAGAAGCATTGGGACTTAATGATCCTATTTACATTCAGTACTTTAGATGGCTCGGAAATCTTCTTCAAGGAGATTTTGGATTTTCTTATACCACGTATGAACCAGTATTGGACTTAGTGCTAAATAGAGTTGGGCCAACCTTACTTCTTATGAGCACTGCCTTAATTATTGCTTATATCATTGCCATTCCAATTGGAATCTTAAGTGCCACCAAGCAGTATTCGTGGATTGATTATTTAACAACTACCTTTTCCTTTTTAGGTGTATCTATTCCTAACTTTTTCTTAGGATTAGGAAGTATTTATGTTTTTGCTCTCGTTTTAAATATTTTACCTACAGGTGGGATGTTTACACTTGGTAGCAACGGTGGATTTGCTGATACATTATTTCACCTTATTATGCCAGCAGCTATATTAGGGACTGCCATTGCAGGAAGTACAGTCCGTTATGTAAGAAGTAGCATGCTAGAAGTATTGGGGCAGGATTATTTGCGGACTGCTCGAGCGAAGGGATTAAAGGAATTTATCGTTACCAACAAACATGGATTAAAAAATGCGCTTATTCCTATTATTACTATTATTGGGATGGAGATACCGATTTTAATTGGTGGGGCAGTAGTAACAGAGCAAATTTTTCAATGGCCTGGTTTAGGTCAATTAACGATTCAGTCCATTTCATCACGGGACTATCCAACATTAATGGCGATAAATTTTATCGCAGCACTTGCTGTACTCTTCTCTAATTTGATTACTGATATTTTATATGCTGTTGTGGATCCAAGAATAAAGTATAACTAAGGGGGAGTGAACATGAGTATTCCTAATGTGAAAATGGATACGGATTTACCAGTAAATAATGTGGTGATTCCTGTTCAAGAACAGTTGGGGAATGAAGAAAGCTACCTGAAACTAATTACAAAGCGTTTTTTTAAACATAAGCTAGCAGTTGGTGGGCTGATTATTTTTTCATTAATGGTTTTGATTGCAGTCTTTGCTCCAGTAATTGCACCACATAATCCATATTCGGTAGATGGAGAATTTGCGGCACCTCCTTCTGCTGTGAATATCCTTGGTACAGATGAAGTGGGCAGAGATTTGTTTAGTCGCCTATTATATGCTGCTAGAGTTTCCTTATCAGTAGGAGTAGGGGCAGTTGCAATCTATGTTGCCATTGGTACCATTCTAGGAGCGATTGCAGGATACTTTGGAAAATGGGTAGACATGGTCATCATGCGTATTACAGATATATTTATGTCATTTCCGTATTTAATGGTTATTTTAGTCCTTGTAAGCATAATGGGACCTAGTCTTTTTAACGTTATTTTGGTATTAGGCTTGCTTGGTTGGCCGTCAATCGCCAGATTAGTAAGAGGGTGTGTACTAACAATTAAAGAAATGGATTATGTAAAAGCGGGGGTTGCCCTAGGCTATTCAACGCCTAAAATTGTATTTCAGCATATTCTACCAAACTGTATTGCACCTATTTTAGTAAATGCTACATTTGGTATTGCTTCTGCCATTATTATGGAAGCTTCCCTTAGTTTTCTTGGAATGGGCGTTCAGCCTCCAACAGCAAGCTGGGGAAATATGTTAAACGAAGCTCAATCTATTACAGTACTAGCAACGCAGCCCTGGTTATGGATTCCTCCTGGAGTAATGATATTACTTGCCGTTTTATCTATTAACTTTATGGGAGATGGATTAAGGGATGCAATGGATCCGAAGAGCCTTAAATAATGGAGTTTGTTATTTACTAACATTATAGAAAATAGACGGGGGAAAAATCATGAAAAAATTTAAAACAATATTTAGCATGTTTTCCATTGTGATATTATTGTTGCTTTCAGCATGTGCTGGTGCAAATAATACAGCATCAACAAGTGGAGGGTCAAAAGAAAATACGATGTATCTCGGCCTAGTAAATGCTCCAGTAAGCTTTAATCCAATAAACTCTTCTGATATTGCAGCAGCATGGTTAGAAAAGTTTATGTTTGATACTTTCCTAGAAATGACGGCACCATTAGAATTCACACCAAAACTAGCAGAATCGTTTGAGACAGAGGATAATCAAACATTTACAATAAAGATTAATAAGGATGCAAATTGGTCAGATGGCACGCCAGTTACCTCAGCAGACGTTGCCTTTACTTTGAATTTAGTTGCCAATCCAAAGACTGAAACAGCTGTTGGAGCTTATTTAACCCAATTAGACGGGTTAACGGTAAATGGAAAACTTCCAGACGGTGTAACAGAAATACCTTCTTTAACGATTGTTGACGATAAGACAATTCAATTTAAAACAAAGGAACCTGTTGATCCGAATATGGTAAAAGAACAGTTAGGATCAAAATTTATGATTCTACCAGAACATATACTAAAGGACGTAGCACCAGAAAATTTACAAAAAGATCCTTTCATGATGAGTCCAACTGTAACCAATGGACCTTTCAAATTTGTTAAGTATGCGAAAGATCAGTATATCGAATATGCGAAAAATGATGACTACTATTTAGGAGAAGTAGAATTAGATAAATTATTCGTGAAAATCATGCCAGCTGCAAACCTTGTAGCCCAATTACAAACAGGGGAGATTCATATGAATGCAGCCGGAGGTATCGGGAAAATAGCAGTTCAAGATTTTGAAACAGTAGAAGGCTTTGATAATGTAACCACAAAAACAGAGAAAACGTATGGATATCAAAACATGAGTTTTAATATGGATACAATGTCAGACCAAAAAGTGAGACAGGCAATTGCATATGCAATCGACCGTCAAAAGATTGTTGATCAATTGCTGAAAGGGGAAGGAGAAATTATAGACGGACCTTATACGTCTATCAGTCCATACCTGAATAAAGATCTAGAAACATACACATATGATCCAGAAAAGGCGAAGCAACTATTAGAAGAAGCCGGATGGGATTTCGATAAGACGATTGAATTCGTTGTACCAATCGGAAATAAAGTACGTGAGCAATCAGCAAATATTATTGCAGAAAATCTAAAAGCGGTTGGCTTAAAGCTTAATACGACAACGTATGATTTCCCAACTATTATGTCAAAAGCGAAAGCTGGAGATTATGATTTAATGTTAATTGGTTTTACTAATACAATTGATCCAGATTTAACTACGATATATGGTTCAAGTGGATCAAGCAACTACACGATGTATAACAATCCAAAGGTAGACGAATTACTTGAAAAAGGAAAACAAGAACCAGATACAGAAAAACGTAAACAGATTTATAATGAACTTCAAGAAATTTGGAGTGAAGAACTGCCAATCTTTACATTATATTCTGACTATGACTTTGCAGCAGTATCGAAAGATGTAGCATTTGGAGGACCAAAGATTTTCGGTTTCCATAATGAACTATATAAATGGTCATTGACAGGTGCAAACTAATAAAAAAAGAACGACTGAGCCTATTTTGGCAACGTCGTTCTTTTTTTAGTGAGTAGGGGGATTGCTAGTGATAAGTGTTTAAGTGTAGAAAGGAAAAGAGAGAGCGGCTCTCTAAGCCCGAAAGCGAGAGAAAAGGAGTGACAAGGTAACAGAGAGCCACTCTCTAATCCCTCTTCTTTAAATAAACAATCAAAAGAGTAACAGATAAAAATTCTACATCTTGTTTCAGAATAGATACCGTAATGAGTGGTAACAAAAGTATCTGTAACTGGATAATTATAATCTGATTGCGTGTGGAGACGTCACCAATAAAATAAAACAATGTCTTTCTAGCACAATCTAACGAAAAATTCCCCCTAAATACTCCCGAAATCTTCTTCTGAAGGATGAAAATTAGTGTTTTCTAACTGACTAAAAAGAGGTATGATAAAAATAATGTTTAGTAAACCTAAAGAAATTTCATCGATGGTTGGAAAGGACGGATATTTCAACCAATCAGGACAAAGGCTGGAGGGAATAATGTCAAAAATATTTGGTAGACTTCGAGTATATAAACTAAGTATAACAATTGCTCTTTTTCTTATGTTAACAGAGCTTGCAGTAGAATTAGTTCAACCATTAATCATGGCAAAAATTATTGATGATGGATTGGCTCATCAAGATACAAAAGTTGTCCTAATTTGGGGAGGGCTGCTAATTGTATTTTCCCTTGTAGCCTTTGCTGCGGGAATCATAAATACGTTTTATTCTTCCCATGTTTGTCAGAATTTTGGCTATAGTCTTCGGAATGAGCTATATCAAATCATTCAATATTTTACCTTTTCAAGTAGTAATGTTTTTGCAAGCTCCTCTTTGATTACGAGATTAACTAATGATATTACCCAATTACAAAACACCATATTTATGGGATTGCGATTTTTATTAAGGGCACCACTTTTAATTGTAGGCGGAATCGTTATGTCCTTTCTAGTTAATGTAGAGCTGGCACTAATTCTGGCAGTGACCATTCCATTAATCGTGATTATGTTTATTTGGGTAATCAAAATAGGGAGAAAGCTTTTTCAATCTGTCCAAAAGAAGTTGGATCATGTTAATAGTGTCATGCTTGAAAATTTAACAGCTGTCCGATTGATTCGTGCTTATATACGGAAGCAATTCGAAAGAAATCGTTTTACACAAACAAGTGAAGAGCTAAAAAATCTTACACAAAGAGCATTAAGAATCATGGAAACAACGGTACCGCTTTTACTTTTTGCAATGAATTTATGTATTATTGCGATACTTTGGATTGGTTCTGGGCAAATAAATACTGGTGAAGCTCAGATTGGGGAGGTAGTCGCGGTTATTAACTACACATTAAGGATAACTTCTTCTATTTCTGTAGTCAGTATGTTAGTAATGGTTATCTCCCGCTCAAAGGCTTCAGCAGATCGTATTCAAGAGATTATTGATATAGAAGAAAAGGATACGGATAATCCGGAAGGAAATAGGAAATCAAAAATTAAAGGAAAAATTAATTTTCAACATGTATCCTTTTGTTATCCTTCTAATAGAAAAAACACCATTGGAAATTTGCAATTTACCATTCAGCCAAAAGAAAGAATTGCGATATTAGGAGCGACAGGATCAGGGAAGACAACACTTTTCCAATTGATTCCCAGACTGTATGAACCAACAGAAGGAACGATCTTAATTGATGATAAACGGATCGATTCCTACTCATTAAATGCGCTAAGAAAGCAAATAGGCTATGTACCACAGGAATCGATGCTCTTTACTGGGACGATTAAGGAAAATATTATGTGGGGAAATCCCAATGCTACCTTTGAAGAGGTGGTGCAAGCTGCAAAGGATGCCCAAATACATGAAACGATTATGTTAATGCCTAATACATACGATACGAGAATTGGGCAAAAGGGAGTTAATTTATCGGGTGGACAAAAACAGCGTCTTTCGATTGCGAGGGCACTTGTCAGAAAACCAAGTATTCTTCTTTTAGATGACAGTACAAGTGCTTTAGATTTGAAGACAGAAAAAAAACTGCTTGATGCAGTCGCCTCTTATCAATGCACACTTCTGCTTATTACCCAGAAAGTATCTACTGCTATGAAGGCAGATCGGGTGATGCTAATAGAAAATGGGGAAATTGTAAGCTTTGCTCCCCATGATCAATTATATAAAACAAACAAGCTTTACCAAAAAATAGTCCAATCACAGTTAGGGGAAGGAGAGTGGGAGAATGCAAAAGGAACTAACCGATCCATTTCACTATCCTAAACCTGATATAAAGCCAGATGCTACAGTTGTTAAAAAAGGAAAAAAACCAAAGAATATGGGGAAAACCTTATATCGGTTATGGGGATATCTTGCCCAAAAAAAAGGGTTGCTGATTCTTGTTTTAGTGATGGTTGCACTAAGCTGTGCATTAGGTTTATTGGGACCATATGTATTAGGAATGTCTATTGACCATTTTATTGTAAATAGAAATTTAGACGGATTTACAGGAATGCTATTATTTCTTGGCTGTATTTATTTTCTTAATTCCATTGCATTATTTTTACAAAGCTATTGGATGATTGGAATATCACAAACAACTGTTTTTCAGCTAAGAGCAAATTTATTTCATCAATTTCATGAATTACCGATAAGTTATTTTGACAAAAAACAGCATGGGGAACTAATGAGCCGTGTTACCAATGATATTGAAAACGTAAGCTCCACCTTAAATAGCTCTGTTATTCAAATCTTTTCTAGTATAATCACTTTAATCGGGACCGTAGTGGTGATGTTTATACTAAGCCCGTTGTTAACGGTTCTGACTTTAATAATTGTTCCAGTAATGTTTTTGGGGATGAAATGGATAACAAGCAGAACGAGTGTGTTATTTAAGGAGCAGCAAAAGAACTTAGGTGACTTAAATGGATTTATCGAGGAATCTATTTCTGGTCAAAAAATCATAAAAACATTTTCCCTAGAGAAAAAAATGATTAATGATATGAAAGAAAAAAGTGATAAACTTAAGAATTCTGCTTTTTGGGCACAAGTATATTCAGGATTTATTCCAAAGCTAATGAATATGTTAAATAATGCTAGCTATGCGATTATTGTTGGAGTTGGCGGGCTGTTAGCACTGAAGTCAGGTGCTGTATCAATTGGAGTAATTGTTATTTTCGTAGAATATTCAAGACAATTCACTCGGCCATTGAATGATTTATCTAACCAATTTAATACTTTACTATCTGCAATTGCTGGTGCGGAAAGAGTATTTGAGGTATTAGATGAGGAAAGAGAAGAAGAAGATGAGAAAACGGCAAGCGAAATAAAAGAGACAAAGGGAGAAGTTCAATTCAAGCAAGTTTCCTTTTCTTATGAGACAGATAAGGAAATATTGAAGGATATTAACTTTAAAGTAAATCCTGGCGAGACAATCGCTTTTGTTGGACCAACAGGAGCAGGAAAAACTACGATTATCCAGCTTATTACGAGATTTTATGATGCAACAACTGGAAGTATATTGGTGGATGGTCATGATATAACAAAAATAAAAAGAGAAAGCCTCCGTTCACATATGGGATTTGTCCTTCAGGATAATTATTTATTTGAAGGAACGATACGGGAAAATATTCGATACGGCAGACTGAACGCAACCGATAAGGAAGTCGAGGATGCAGCAAAAATGGCGAATGCTCATGGCTTTATTGAACATCTCCCAGATGGGTATGATACGATTCTTTCTGCAAATGGAAATGGAATAAGTCAGGGGCAAAAACAATTGTTATCGATATCACGAGCAATCCTTGCTGATCCGTCCATTCTTATTCTCGATGAAGCCACAAGCAGTATTGATACCATTACAGAAGTGAAAATACAAGAGGCTTTAAAGCGCTTGATGAAAGGGAAAACTAGTTTTGTTGTTGCCCATCGGCTTAATACGATTAAACACGCAGATATGATCCTTGTCTTAGATAAGGGAATGATTATCGAAAAAGGTTCTCATGATGAATTATTGAAAACAAGAGGATTTTATTATGAACTACATCAAAATCAGTTTTCAGAAGCAGCAGAATAGTATTTTTATAAACGGAATTTTTATCTAATACACCGGTTGGTCAGTAAGGCTATTAAGCTTATTGAACAGTATTTCCCTTTCTTAATGTCTTGTATATAAAGGTTCAAGGGAGTACTGTTTCTTTTTTAATAAAAAATAGTATTGGATATAAATGATATTTGACTGACCGGTCATTTTGGTTTACTATATAAATATATTCGGTGCAAGTCAACACCCGAAAATAGCTCGAATTATATAAAGGTGGATGTTGAAAATGAAAACTATTGACCAAATTATTGAGTTTTTAAAGAGTATCGGAGTAGACGCAGAAAAGGTTTATCGGAATCCAAAGGAGACTTACTAGTAGATGGAAAGCGTAAAACACCTCAAAACATATATGGAAGATAATCATTTTGATTTAAATGAATTATCAAATGAACTAAATGAATGGAAAAATAGCTTAATCATATACAACTTTGCTCTAGACGAGATAAATACGAAATTAAAAATTATAAATGAAGAATTTCAATTTATTCATAATCATAATCCGATTGAACATATAAAATCGCGCATTAAGGATCCAAGAGGAATCATGCAGAAGTTACATCGGAAAGGACATGCAATTTCAATTGAAAACGCGAAGAAATATATACACGATATTGCTGGAGTCCGTATTACATGTTCATTTATATCGGACATTTATGAAGTTTTTAACATTATAGAAAAACAGAATGATATTAAGGTCCTACAGGTGAAGGATTATATAAAAAATCCAAAAGCCAATGGCTATAAAAGCTTACATTTAATCATCAGTATTCCTGTATTCTTAAGTACTGGTATGCAAGAAGTATGTGTCGAAATTCAAATTAGAACAATCGCGATGGATTTCTGGGCAAGCCTAGAGCATAAAATCTATTATAAATTTGATAAAGATGTTCCTAGACATTTGCTTAATGAATTAAAGGAAGCAGCAGATGCAGCACATGAATTAGATGTGAAAATGAAGAAAATTAAAGACCGAGTCGATATTTTTCAAACTGTTGGTAAACAACAAACGTTAATATAAGTTGAGGGAGGCTGGGACAAAACTAAAAAACTAATCTTTAAAGACGAATAATCTCTAAAGTAGCTTTTAAATAAAGCTACTTTCTCATGATGGTTTTCAATGTTTTTAAATCTAGATAAGTGTAAAAACTAAGTCGTTCCATTGCGCTACGGACGCACGATGCGCCGGGGAGGAAGCTAAGCCTCCCTCTAGAAATGTTGGAATATCAACCTTTAAAGCCTTTTTATGGCTAGTGAAAAATATTTTTCAATCATTAACTTGTTAAGGATTTCTAAAAATTCAAGAACTTGTAAGAAGATACTTACGCTTCGCTAGAGCTAATTGGAAATCATTAACTCTATCGTGCTTATGTGATGCACATTGGATCTCTGCAAAACTTATGAAGACTAACCCTCCCATGTCTCTTGGCATCTAGTGCGTACATTCCTTCGTTCGGTCTTTACATAAGGCAGAGGCTGGCGATGCTCCTCGAGGGACTCTTGGTCTTATGGCTCAAATAGTGCCGGCTTCTCCGTGTCATCCTTTTGTTTAGATTCTTAAACTACTAAGAAGTAGCTCAAGCTGCCTCTTGGAGACAATGGAGGTCTGTCATCATAAGACTTGCATTAAAATGCACATGTTTTACACACAAAGCATATAGGATTTTAAGTAGTTTCCCACTTAATACTACCATGGCTTCTTTCTTTTTCAGTGGATTGACAGTACGAGTTGTATAGTACTGATATAGAGATTTAAATGCTATGTTATGTTGAATCAAAGGAAGAATAACTCTATATAATATAGCTCTGAGTTTCCTTCTACCCCTTTTTGAGATTTTCTTATGGCCTTTATGTTTGCCAGAAGAGTTTTCCCTTAGTGTGAGTCCCGCTAATTTAATTAGTTGGCGTGGATGCTCATATTGGCTAAGAGAGCCAGTCTCAGAGAGTAATTCAACTGCTGTATTTTCACCTAGACCAGGAATAGATAAAATATACTCGTAGTCGATCAATTGTTGAGCTAGTTCAGTTAATCTTAATGATAAGACTTCTAATTGTTTTGAAAGAGCTTTGAATTGAGTAAGCAAAGTTTCTATCTCAAATCGTGCCATTTCTAATCCTTCTTTTAATCCGATGGACTTGGTGGTTAGTACTTTTAACTTTTGAATCTTAGAAACAGAAAGACATTTTAGTCCTTCTACGTTTTTGTAAAGCTGAATCAGTTCTTCCTCACTCTTCCCATCAAAATCCATTGGTAATGGTGTCATTTCAAGCACTGCGCAAGCGTTCTTCCCAAAACTTTTGAATAGGTGCTGAAACTCAGGGAAATAAAGATCTATCCAACGAATCATACGGTTTTTAATTGATGTAATATCTTCTTGTAATTTAGATCGCAGACTCGCTCCATTACGAAGTTCTGCTTCTACTCCAGTAAGTATTCGAGAAAAAGTAAACCGTCCGTCACGTATTAAGCTAGCGATAACGCGAGCGTCTTTTTTGTCATTTTTGGTTTAAAGGTTATCATCTAATTCTTTCGTTCTATTAACGTGCATTGGATTTACCATTACATATCGGATATCCTGCTCAACCAGATAGGCAGCTAAGTTCATCCAATAATGCCCCGTGGGTTCAAATCCAACGATAACCTCTGATTTTTGGTGGCAAGATTGTAAAGACTCTATTTTTTTAACTAGCTGTTCAAAACCATCTTCTGATTGATAAAAGGGAAATGATTTCTCTAATACACGACCGCGATCGTCTACCGCACATGCAAAATGTTTCTGCTTGGCAATATCGATACCAATGACCAAAGTTTTTTCAGAAACTTGATTAATTTTGTGATTAATATTACTATTCATTATATGTCCTCCTGTTTGGTGATGAGTTTCGATTGGTAAGTTGATACTCAAGCATCATACAAGAGGACTTTTTATTTTGCAAGACCCCATTAGGATTCTAAACAGGAATGCTCCTCGCTGCGAGGGCACTGAAAAAGTCTAGTTCTCCAAATAAAATGAGGTTTTATTTATTTGAAAGCGAATAATAAGTTGGTTTGGAGAGGTGTCCGCTCGACTCCTACGGGAGATGCGAGAAAGTCCGAGACCCTGCAGGAGCGTAGCGACGAAGCGGCTCGGCGCTCGCCCCGTGGAAAGCGAGCGGTAAGCCTTGGAAAACAAAAGCCTACACTAAGTTAGAATGGTTTGGTAATTACCGATTCACCAGGTAATTCACTTTTTCAGTGGCCTCCTCGCTGCGCTGCGGGGTCTCAGCCTTTCCTCTATTTCCCGCAGGAGTCGAGCATCCTCCGCTCCATTACACTTCGTTTTTTAAACCTTTTTTAAAACAATAAACACGAATTTTCATGCAAATTAATTACATAACAGTTCGAGTTTATTGTTGAATGAAATGCTTATGTCCCAGCCCCTTTTTTATTGAGGGTGATCCAAAGTAAGCGTACCCCCATCAAAAATATATATTACCTCAATAAAAAAGGTTTCATATCAATTTTTCAGTAAATAATTTATAATAAGAAGACATATTTTAAAGTTAGATGCAATTCGTCTAACTTTTTTAAAAGGAGAACGAAATGAAAGAACAGCAATTTTGGAATACATTTAAACCATTTATACAGCAGAACTGGGAGAAAGCGAATTTTAAACACGCGACATCTATCCAAGCACAATCCATACCACTTATATTGGAGGGAAAAGATGTAATTGCTGAATCCCCAACAGGAACGGGAAAAACACTAGCTTATTTATTGCCAGTTATAAATAAAATTGATACGGACTCAAAGAATATCCAGGCGATTTGTCTTGCTTCTTCTCAAGAGCTTGTTATGCAAATTTTGGCAGAAGTACAAAAATGGGGAGAGGGTAGCGGTATTCGTTCGGCTTCGTTTATTGGTGGAGCCAATGTAAAAAGACAATTAGAAAAGCTGAAAAAACACCCTCATCTTGTTATTTGTACACCTGGAAGAGCGTTAGAGCTGATTAAACAGAAAAAATTGAAAATGCACGAAGTAAAAACAGTTGTACTAGATGAAGCGGACCAATTATTGGTATCAGAGCATATTGAATCTGTCCGACAAATTGTAAAAGCCACTTTAAAAGATAGACAAGTTGTCTTATTCTCTGCAACCTTACCAAAACATACAGAAGATATTGCCAAGGAACTTGTTCAAGATGCAGAAATTATCCGTGTGAAAAAAGATAAGGTGATTGATGCAGCAGAAGTGGAGCATATTTATTTTCAAGCAGAATATCGAGATAAGGTAAAACTTTTAGAGCCAATCTCTCGTTTGAACAATGCGAAAATTCTTGTGTTCGTAAAAGATATTGGCAATTTAAATGTAATTCATGAAAAATTGACCTATAAAAATATTCAAACGAGTATTTTGCATTCTGATTTGAATAAGATGGAGCGTCAGAAATCATTAAAAGATTTCCGAGATGGAAAGCGTAATATGCTGCTAGCAACAGATGTGGCAGCTAGAGGGCTTGATATTCAAAATATCACGCATGTGGTCCATTATGATTTAGCTACTGATCAGACACAGTATATTCATCGTTCCGGTAGAACGGGGAGATTTGGTGCATCAGGAGTGGTAGTTAGCTTAGTTACAGAAAGAGAAGAAAGAGAACTGAAGCAAATGGCTAAAAAGCTAAACTTAAGATTATCACGTAAAAGCTTTTATCATGGGGAAATCATTGATTATCAAATGAGAGAAAAAAAGAAATAATACCATTTCAATATAAAGCTGTCATTAATCCAAAAAATTGGGTAGATGACAGCTTTTTTATTTGGCAAAAGGGTAAGGGGTGGCAAGCCTAAACAGACTAATCTTAGATAAAAAATGAAAAATTAGGCATAAAAATGGAGAAATTTCACAAGATAATACCATTAATAAACAAAGCACTTAAAGGAAGGGTTAAATGGTAACTTTTGCTTATCTATTAATATTTACATCTATGGGTATTTTGACCGTTGGCTTAGATATTATTGTGTTTCATGAAGGGTTTATGAAATGTTTTAAAAAAATTTATGAGGCGGAAGTTGGGGCAGGTGCAATTACAATTGTATTTACTGCAATATTTGGCTTCGTTTGGTCTGTCATTGTGGATTTTCGTTTATGGAAAAATAAAAAAAGGGAAAGCAGAAGATACTAGGATGAACATTATCTAATTATTTGAGTGTATTTGCTAAAAGATTCTGTTTTGTTCAAAGTATTCAGGCTAATTCGGTAAGGTAACAGTCTAATAAATAGAAGCAAGGTAGATTTATTGGAAGTACGAATCCTATCCCAACAAAAAGAGACATCGAAGGAAGAGGAAATTCTGAAAAAACCGACTGATGGAAGGATCACTTGATCTAGATTAAGAGACCACTTTTAAATAGCGGATTAATTTTTAGTGTGCTTTCACTCTTAGAAGAAGGGTACAACTACACAGTCTTGGAAAGCAAACTTAGAACATCACAAGGTATATATAAGTACATGTTTTTTAATTGTATACATAAGGAACCAAGGCGCTTGCGCTTTTCTAAAAGGAAGTGTGTAACAGCATGTTAAAAGAAAATATTTCGTTAACTCAATTGGCTGCAGTAATTTTTAATTTCCAAATTGGTAGTACGATTGTCATTGGCCTTGGATTAAAAGCGAAGGAGGATGCATGGATTGTTCTTCTGATTGCTTTAGGGTTAGGCATAATTATTACCATGTTTTTTATTTATATGATGACTTTGGCACCGGGGAAAAATTTATTTGAGATGTTTGAGTATTGTTTTACGCGGCCAGTTGCCATTGGCCTCAGTTTTGTTTATGCCACTTACTTTTTTTACTATAGTTGTCGTATTATTAGGGACTTTGGAGAGTTAATTGCAAGTACGGTACTTCCTATAACACCAATTGAAGTATCGACAATCATGCTTGTCATTGTGATGGGATATATTATGTATATGGGATTGGAAGTTCTTGCTAGAACTGCAGAGATCTTTACTCCATATGCCTTTATCTTTATCCTACTTTTATTTATTTTTTTGTATGCAGGCAATAACTTCGATTTTTCCAATATTCGACCAATATTAAAGGATGGGTTTAAGCCACTATGGAGTATTATTTTTCCCTATGAAATTGTTCGACCCTATGGCCAATTGATTATTCTAACCTACATATTGAGCAATGTTTCAAATGCCAAATACAGCAAGAAAATAATTATTTATAGTGTACTTATATCAAGCCTTTTATTGCTGGTAACGTCGATGATGATTGTTTTGTCTCTAGGACATGATATTGCCTTGCGCTCCAATTTTGCATTATTGAGTGCTGCCCGGCTTGTATCAATTGGCAATTTTTTGCAGCGGATAGATGCAATTGTTGTTTTCTGTATGATGCTAGGAACACTCGTGAAAAGCTGTATCTATATTTATGGGGGATTAAAGGCTTTGGAATATATTTTTAATCAAACATTTCGATATTTTGCCTTTCCAATGGTATGCGTGGTTGGTGTTTTTACAACCTTAATTGCTCGGAATTATTCCGATCATATGAATGAAGGGTTGCAGTCTAATCCTTACCTACTACATATTCCTCTGCAATTTGGCTTACCATCACTAATGGTGCTTATTATGATGATTAAGCATTGGAACAAATCTAATACTAGGAAAAAGGTTAATAGAGATTATAGCGAACACGGTTCATAAAAAGTGCGATTGATTATAAAGAAGATACCATTTCGGATGAAGTGATGCTTAAATGCCAACTAGCAATGAAATAGCTGATTTAAATACTGGATGAAAATTATAACCAATAAGGTGCTGAATGATTATGTTGACAGAAAAACTATCTTTAACACAAATATTTACGATGATTATCAATTTCCTTCTTGGAAGCTCTATCGTAGTTGGCATAGGAATGGAAGCCAAGAGAGATGCGTGGCTGGTTGTTTTAATTGGAATGTTTGTCGGCTTACTTATTATGAATTTTTATCTTTATTTCATGTCATTGCTACCGGGAAAAAATATATATGAGATAATCGAATATTGTTTTTCTCGAAAAGTTGCAGTTATTCTTGCTCTTGTTTATCTAAGTTATTTTATCTATATTTCTGCAAGGGTTATTAGAGACTTTGGGGAACTAATCACAACTGCCATTCTTCCTGCAACACCTATCGAATTTACGATATTTACGCTCATGTTAGTAATTGGCTATATATTGTATCTAGGAATTGAGGTTTTAGGGAGAACGGCAGAGATATTTAGCCCCTATATGTTTGTATTTGTATTCTTGCTGTTTATTTTATTATACGCTGGAGGCAAAATAAATCTTACGAATATACAGCCAATTCTTAGCAGTGGAATAATGGAAGTTATTAAATCGACCATACCTTCGATTATTGCATTTCCTTATGGAGAGCTTATAGCATTTACGGTTATTTTAGCAAATATAGGAGACTTTAAAGCGGCTAGAAAGGTATGTTTAATAAGTGTATTTATTGCTAGTGTAATCTTATTGTCCTCTGTTTTTCTCATCATTGCTACATTAGGAGAAAATACTGCAACCCGCGCAAATTTCCCATTATTGATTGCTGCAAGGCTTGTTAGCATTGGTGAGTTTCTTGAAAGAATAGATGTGTTAGTTGTGTTTATTATGATGCTAGGAATATTGATCAAAAGTTCAGTGTTTTTATATGGAGGCTTAAAAGGAATAGAGTATATTTTTAAGATTCCATTTCGCTATTTTGCAATGCCGGTATCCTGTATAGTAGCGATGTTTTCAATCTTTATTACGATAGATTTTTCCGATCATTTGGTAGAAGGATTACATGTAGGTATATTTCTACTCCATCTTCCACTTCAATTTGGATTTCCTATTTTGATTGTGTTTGTACTGTTAATAAAAAAATGGAAGGAACAAAGGAATGAAAAAAGGGAGATAAGAGCATGAATTATTTTAAAAAGATACTGTCTATAAATAGTAAAAAAGAAATACCCTCCAATGTAGTTCCAACAAAAGCAAAAGAGATAGGCTTAGATAAATTAACATTTGAAGAGCTAAAATTAGAAATTAATAAAACCTTTGGGAATACGGCTGATTTGCAGTCTGATGACATTCGTGTAGGTAAAAGCGATGGACGTATTTACTATTTAGAAACAGTAGTTAATACAGAAATGTTAAAAGAAATGTTAGGAAATACGTTAGAGAATTCAGTGGATAAAGATATTGTCATAGAAACAGTAGAAGATTTGCATAATCTAAGTAAAAGAAGCTTTGGGGTATCAGGATATAAATTATTGAACACGATGAATCATATAGTTTCTTCTCTCTTGGAAGGCCGAATTGTAATTGTATTCAGAGGGGTTGGGCAGGCACTTAGTTTAAATTATTTAAACAGTGAGGGGAGAGCGGTAGCAGAGCCTACTACACAAACAGTAGTAAGGGGACCAAAAGACTCTTTTGTAGAGGATGCCTCAACCAATATAAATTTAATAAGAAAAAGAATACGAAACCATCATTTGCGTTTTGAGAAATTTATGCTTGGAAACGAAACGCGGACAAATGTTTATATGGGTTATATGTATTCTATTGCAAATGAAAAAATAGTAAACGAGGTGCGTTCAAGACTAAATAAGATTGATATTTCTGCCGTGTTTGAGTCTGCAAATGTCGAGGAATTAATTATAGATAAAAGCTTGACGGTCTTTCCACTTGCTATGAATACAGAACGTCCAGATGCAGTAGCAACTTATTTAATGGATGCGAAGATTGTCATTATAATTGACGGCTCCCCTTTTGTATTAATAGTTCCAGCTGTTCTTACTGATTTTTTTACATCTCCAGAAGATAACTATCAAAACTATTTTATGAGTAGCTTTGTTCGAATGATTCGCTATTTGTCCTTTATGATTGGCTTAATTATGCCGTCCGCTTATGTAGGTGTATTGACCTTTCACCCAGAGCTTTTACCAACCACCTTACTATTAAGTGTTATTGCTCAACGGGAAGATGTTCCTTTTCCAGCAGTAGTAGAGGTATTTATTATGGAGATTACATTTGAAATTTTAAGAGAAGCAGGGGTAAGGATGCCACGGGCTGTAGGTCAAACGGTTTCTATTGTTGGTGCATTAGTTATTGGACAAGCTGCGGCTGAAGCAGGGATTATTTCAAACATTATGGTTATCATTGTTGCGATAACGGCGATTGCTAATTTTGTATTCCCGAATTATAACTTTGCAAACGCATCGAGACTTATTCGATTCGTTCTTATCATTGTTGCATCTGTATTAGGTTTATATGGTGTTCTTTTAGTGCTTGTATTTATGGTTGCTCATTTAAGTTCCCTTCGTTCTTTTGGAGTTCCATATTTAGCTCCAGTTGCTCCATTTATCGTTGAAGATCAAAAAGATGTATTTGTCCGATTTCCACTGTGGGCAATTAGTAAGAGACCATCCTATTTAAGTCCGAATGTAAAGAATAAGCAAAAGCCCCAAGGATCTCCATCTCCTCCTAAGCATGAAGGTGGGGACAAAAAGTGAAAAGAGTAGCTGTCTTTCTATGTATACTAAACTGTTTATTTCTATTAACGGGCTGTTGGGATCGAAAAGAATTATCTGAAATTAAAGTAGTTGCAGGGATGGCAATTGATAAAGGGGAAAATGCAAAATATAAAGTGTCTGTAGAGGCGTTGAATGCAGCAGAATTAAGCACCCAATCTGCAGGGGGAAATGCGCCTACGGTAGTTGAAGGGATTGAAGGGGATTCTATCTCAGAAATTACCCATCTTTTTAATGAATATTATGCACAGATTTTAATATACTCTCATATGAAAGTGCTCGTAATCAGTGAGGAAGTAGCAAGTGCAGGAAGACTGGATTTTATTGATTTTTTGGAAAGAAACAGAGAGATAAGAGATGACTTTAACATTATTATCGCTAAAGAAGGGAAAGCAGAAGATATTTTAAAAATAGCTGCCCATTATAAAAAGGCATCTTCTTTAAAGCTATCTCCACAATTGGATCATTTGCTGGAGGATTGGGGAGGAGACCCTGGAATGAGTATTATTAATTTTATCTCTGAGCTAAATTTGGAAGGAAAAGAACCAGTGCTTGCTACCGTAAGGCTAAAAGGAGATGTTGAAAAGGGGATGAGTATGAAAAATATTCAGAAGGTAACCCCTGATGCAATTGTTGTGGTAGATTCACTGGCGATTTTTAAAGATGGTAAGTTAGTGGGGTTTCTGAGCTTAGAGGATACTAGGAATTATTTATGGACGAGGAATGATATAAAGACTACTTCTTTGACACTCGAATGCAAAAAGGGAGACTTTAGCGCGATTCGAGTAACAGAATCGCAAACAGAAGTAACGTCTAAGATGAAGAACGGTAAGCCTTTTTTTCATGTAAGTATAAAAGCAGAAGGATTTATTGAAGGAACTCAATGTTATAATAACGTGGAAAAGCTTGGAACGATTGCTAAATATGAAAAGTTAATCAATGAAACTTTTTCAAAAAAAATAACAGATACCATTACAAAGGTCCAAAAACAATACCAAGCGGATATTTTTGGATTTGGAGAAGTAATGAGAAGGCAAGATTTTAATTCTTTTATGAAAGTAAAAGATAACTGGAATGAAGAATTTGCTTCAGGAGATGTAAAAGTAGATATGGATTTTGTTTTAAGAAGGTCTGGTATACGTTCAAAGAGCTTTTTAACCGAAACGGAAAAATAAACAGGAAACATAGAAAAAACTGGTCATTGCGAACAGTTTTTTCTATGTTTTTTTTGGATTAGCTCCATCTAAGACTAAAGTTGTAGAGGAAAATCAAGCTAAGGCACGTTATGAAAAGAACAAGTAAAAGGTAACATAGTAGATAAGAAAGGAGCGAAAACACAAAATGAAAAAATTTGGTTTATTTATTATTGGAGCAGCTGCTTCTATTATCCTTTTATCACAGATAGGTCCATTATTAGGTTTAGTAATTAGTGCAGCCATTCTTTATTTCGCTTTTAAGCAATATGTAAAGGCGACAAGTACAGCAGGAAAAGTTGGGTGGGGGATAGCTGGAATTATCATGCTTATCATAACTGCAAGTAACCTTCCAGCAATTATTGGTTTGGCAGCAGCATATATATTGTATCTTGTTTATAAAAAATGGAATAACAACAAACAATCTATTATCACAAAAAAATCATCAGATGACCCATTTCAAAATTTTGAAAAGCAATGGTCAGAACTAAACAAATAAGAGAAGGAGAGGAATTAGGCATGACGAATTTATTAGAAAGAATGAAAAATACTGTATTGGTTGATATAAATAATTTATTGGATAAGAAGGAAGAAAAGAATCCGCTTGCGCTTTTAAATCAATACGTAAGAGAATGTGAAAAAGAGACAGATAAAGTAAAGAAATTAGTGGAAAGACAATATAAATTAAAAGAGGAATTCTCAAAAGAATTACGCCAGGCAGAAGAAATGGCAGAAAAAAGGAAAAGACAGGCAGAGGTTGCTCGTAAAGCGGAAGAAGAAGAGCTTTCTTCTTTTGCTCAACTAGAACAAACTCATTATGAAGAAAGAGTAGTCCATTTAAAGGAATCGTTGAGAAATACCGAGCAGCAATTGCATGAAATCGAAAAAAAATACATGGATATGAAGCATAAATTAAAAGATATGAAGATACGTCAAATGGAGCTAATGGCAAAGGAAAATATCACAAAGGCACATCATACAATGAATAAAGTTTTAGAAGAAAAACAAGCAAGCCCAACAAATCAAGCGCGCTTTACCGAAATGGAAGAATATATTGAAGAACTAGAGAAAAAGATAAATACAGAATACTATAAACAAACAATGGATGAAAAGTTAGCAGCTTTAGAGAAAGATATGCTAAAAAAAGAAGATGATACCATTTCTCTATAAAAAAATGATATCCTAAAAGAGGCTGGAGCTACAAAAGCCAGCCCCTTTTATTTTTGATATAGACAAACAGAAAGAATTAAATAAAATTTCAAAGATTGTTTTAATAAATTATGTAGGTAACCACGTTGTAAAACGGGTGATTGGAGTGGAAAGCAACCTACTCATTCAACGTGTATTGTCATTTTTAGTCTGTCTTAATTTAATGATTTAGTATTAGCCATTTATTTTTTGTAGGGAGAAACAATCAGATTTTCACCATAATAAAACAAAGAAGGGAGAGAATAGCCAATGTTTAAACAACTAAAAGATCATTATGCGAATTGGGTATATGTGGTTGGAGGGTTTTTATTATTAGAAATCTTTGTCTTTAATCCAGGACTAATCTTTTCCCTTCTTGTTTCCATTGGTATGATGTATATCTCAAAGAAATCTCTGCAAGGCGGAGTCGGAAAAATCCTATTTTGGGTTGGTTTACTGATTTTGATCGTTAGTATCCTAAATATGGTTACCGTAAAAATAATTTTATTTATGATTCTTGCCTATTATCTTTTTCAATTATTCCAAAAGAAGAATACTACTGATGTGATTAAACCGATAATTAAAGATAAGGAAACAGAACCATTTACACAGGAGCCAATCATAAAGAAGGAGCCCTTATTTACTAATTCATTCTATAATCGCAATATTACGCCAGATCATGTATATGAATGGCATGATATTAATATTCAATGTGGAATAACGAATACAATGGTTGATCTTAGCTATACCGTTTTGCCAGAAGGAGAAACGGTTATGATGATCAAAAATATTGTAGGAGATGTAAAGCTGTATATCCCTTATGATATGGAAGTTAGCATTAATCACTCCATTTTCTTCGGTTCTTATCATATATTTGGAGAAGAAGAAGAGAATGCTTGGAATAAAAATGTAAGCATCCGGACTGCTAATTTTTATCAAGCAGAAACAAGGGTGAAGATTTTCACTTCCTTTATTGCTGGTAGCTTAGAGGTGAAAAGAATATGAGTATTATAACTAGACAAATCTTGTGGGGAGTATGTATATCCCTTCTTTTACTTGTATTCTTTTCCATTTGTTATTTATTTGTTTTTCCTCCAGAAAACTGGGGAGCTTTGTGGGAAAAAGAATTAATGGATGTTCCGTTTGTCTTATTTATAACAAGTGTCGATATTACATTAGGTATTCTAATTGGTTATTTGTCCGGCTTTTCCTGGAAAAAACAAATTCGTTCCATGGAACAAGCTCTACATACGATGGATAAAATGGAGTACCGTCCTGTTGAGCCAATTGGTTCAACAGAGGAATTACAGTCATTGAGCTATAAGATGATTCAATTGCAGAATCAATTAGTAGAACAAACGAAGCTTTCACAAAAGCTTGTAAAAGAGAAAGCAGAGGATGAAGAGGTGAAAGTGCAAAGTATCATTATTGCAGAACGAAATAGGCTAGCAAGAGAGCTACATGATTCGGTTAGCCAGCAATTATTCGCAGCATCCATGCTATTGTCAGCGATTAATGAAACAAGACCGAAAACAAATGATCACGAGTCTCGGCAGCTACAGCTAGTAGAGGAAACGATTCATCAGTCTCAATTAGAAATGAGAGCCTTATTGCTTCATTTACGTCCTGCTGCATTAAAAGGGAAATCATTAAAAACAGGAATTATTGAATTATTGCAGGAGCTACAGCAAAAGGTCAGCTTAGAAATAGAATGGAAATTAGAAGATATTGATTTGGATAAAGGAATGGAAGATCATCTTTTTCGGATTCTTCAAGAATCTGTATCCAACACATTAAGACATGCAAAGGCAAGTTCCTTACAGGTCCAGCTTATTCAAAGAGAATCATTTGTCATTTTACGAATAATAGATGATGGAGTTGGTTTCAATATTGATAAAAGAAAGGCAGGCTCTTATGGACTTCAAAACATGCATGAAAGAGCAGCAGAAATAGGTGGGGTATTAAAGTTAATCAGTTTGGAAAATAAAGGAACACGTTTGGAAGTAAAAGTTCCGATTTTGGAAGGGGAGGAGGATATAAATGATTAGAGTATTACTTGTTGATGATCATGAAATGGTACGGATTGGCGTTTCCTCTTATTTATCTGCGCAAACAGATATCGATGTGGTGGGAGAAGCGGAAAATGGCAGCAGAGCAGTAGAGCTAGCACTCTCGTTAAAACCAGATGTCATTTTGATGGACTTAGTGATGGAAGAAATGGATGGAATAGAAGCAACACGCCAAATAGTAGAAGCATGGGAGGATGCAAAAATTATTATTGTCACTAGTTTTCTTGATGATGAGAAAGTCTATCCAGCTTTACAGGCTGGTGCAACTAGCTATATGCTCAAAACATCGAAGGCTAGTGAAATAGCAAGAGCTGTGCGCGAAACATTTCAAGGCCAAATTGTGCTAGAGCCAGAAGTCACCGATAAAATGATGACAAAAATGCGGGAAAAGAAAGCAACTCCTCTGCATGAAGAATTAACCGCGAGAGAAATGGAAATTCTTCTATTAATGGCAGAGGGCAAAAGCAATCAGGAAATTGCCGATGATTTATTTATCGCTTTAAAAACGGTAAAAACACATGTTAGTAATATACTTAGCAAACTACAAGTACAAGATCGAACACAGGCAGTCATTTATGCATTTAAGCATTCCCTTGTAGAATAAGAAAGCCAAATCCCTTTCATATTAGGAACACTCCCTTAATCAAACGTTTAAATAAGATATTTCTCTCTCTTCTATCGAGAAAAAGACAAACTAGGAAAATATTTTTCGAACTTGTCTCATATGATGGTAAAGAAGAGAAAAATAAACACACGTCTTTTACATTTACGTTTGTAGAAGATAGATTGAGGGAGAGATTCATGAGTTCATTTTACAAAGGGACCTTCTTATTAATTGTAACAGCTTTTTTTGGCGAATGTATTGAATTTATTATTAATATGATAATGGCCAGGGAACTTGGAGAACATGGACTAGGCCTATTCATGACAGTGTTGCCTACCATTTTTCTCATCGTCCTGCTAGCTACCTTTGAGTTGCCAACATCTATTTCAAAATTTATAGCAGAGAAAGATTCAAAGTATCATTTATCCATGCTTCAGCAAGTGCTAAAGTGGACCATTATATTTACTATTTTTCTAACGATCATCGCATCTATCATCATACCTTTTATCCCTATTTTTTATTCCTATCATCCACTATTAAAGTGGCTAGTCATTCTCCTGCTGCCGATTATTTCCTTCACCTCTATTGCAAGAGGTTATTTTATGGGAAAACAGCAGATGGGGAAAATTGCCGCTTCTAATTTTTTGAAAAAAATCATTCAGCTTGGATTATTGGTCTTCTTATTTCAGTGGTTTTCCTTTGACCTTAATACATCTGTATTAATTGCCTTTTTTACAATCGTTGGAAGTGATACAGTCGTCTTACTGTACTTAATGCATATGTTTTTCGTACAGTATCAGCGGATTAAAAAAGGGAAGAATGAAACCATGAATGGAAAGGTAATTTGGAAAGATTTATTATCTGTCTCTATTCCGACAACGGGACTTCGAATATTTCATGCACTGACCCATGCTATTCAGCCATTTTTAATTAAAGGTGCATTAGTGGCTTCAGGAATTACAGCAGCGAACGCAACAGAGCAGTATGGAATGCTTGCTGGGATAGCAATGACGATTGGATTTTTCCCAGCCTTTATCTCCCATAGCTTTATGACAATGCTGATACCGACCGTTTCGAAAGCATATGTCCAAAAAGACTATTCCAAACTGCAAAAACTATTGCAACAAGTAATGATAATTACCGCTATCTACGGTACTATTGCTGTTGGAATATTTTATTTTTACGCGGATACATTGACAATGACCTTTTTTCATTCCACTCAGGCAGCAATAATTGTTCAGCTTTTATGGCCGTATTTTTTGCTGCATTACTTTACCATTCCAATGCAAGCATACTTAATAGGGTTAGGGCTGCTAAAGGATGCAGTTTTTCATAGTATTTGGTCAACTTCTTTCTCCTATGCAGCAATCTATTATTTAGGTTCTTTAAGTCAGCTTCAGATGAGTGGAATTGCGATCGGCATGAATTTAGGGGCAGTCATTTTAGCCTCATTACATTATTTAACGATCTGCAAAAAAATAGGGATTTCGATATGGTTAACACCTGTAAATAAACTTCATTAAAAAATTTTGATAAATTGTGTAGGGATTCGAATGTTGTAAGACGTTTATTATGTAGAATCGTAAAAAGGGAAGGGGAAGATGAAAGAAAATGGAATCCCTAATAGATAAAACGCAATTAGCGGAAGAAAATCAAGAAGAATTATTTGAACAAGTAGTGAAAGAATATGGAAAATCAATTTATATTTATATAGTATCACTCGTGAAACATAAAGAACTTGCAGAGGATTTGTATCAGGAAGTATTAATTTCTGCTTATACATCATTTGGATACTTTGAGGATGTCCAGAAAGTGAAAAGTTGGCTATATAAAATTGCCTTAAATAAATGTAGAGATTATTGGAGAAAGGAAAAATCCTCGAAGAAATTTTGGGAAGAGACTGTCTATACATATGCACGAGATACGTCTGTTGCTTTGGAACCAGAGGAAACATTACTATGCAAATGTGATAAAGAGGAAATGATTGATACATTAGAAGAACTTCCTAATATGTATAAAGAACCATTACTCCTTTTCTATTATCATAATCAAACATTAGTAGAAATTAGTAATCATACAAAAACACCGTTATCCACGGTGAAAACAAGAATGAAACGAGCGAAGGATCAATTAAAGCCTAAGGTCATGAATAAAAACATTGCTTATTTGTAAAAAGAAAATGGAATCAGTGGGAGAAAGTTGATCTACTCACTGATTCGTCACAGGATAATGGTGCATTGATGTTTCCTTTCGAATACTCGATAGCCTCACTAAGTTTAGCTAAGAACATATTAGCTTTGAATCCATTCATAGTAGGCATCATCATACATAGTCGCAATTCAAATCTTGTCATAATAGACTTATGTTTCTGCTAATTCATTATTTCTTTGTTTATTATAGTAATTTACCGAATACATGGCACCTTCATTTACCATATTATTGTCACCAATATCATCTGGAGCGGGATTTCCTGCTTTAGAAAGTAAATCGTCTTTTTGCGTAGAATTGAATTTGTTTTTTAAGCGATTAAACATATCTCTTCCTTTATTTGTGAAAAGAAAAAAACTTCCTACACCTGCTCCTAATAATGCAAAGGTACGCATTGAATTTTTTCCAAACATGAGAGAATCCCTCCTATTATTTTACTGGTCCTTCTTGTTTTACTACTATTCCTTTATTTACCCCATTGAGAGTTTTATAAACTATGATCAGGGAATAATAATAGAAAACTAGTAAGGGGGATACATATGAAAAAATACCGGTTAGAAAACTGGGATTGGTATCAGTTGTTAGAAGAAGAGGATGTTGGAGAAGTTTCGTTAGAAAAAGGACCGTTAATAAATACGTGGTTTCGTGAAATAAAAGATAAACGAACGAACTATCTTCACATTGATACGTCAGTAGAAGATCAGGAAACATTAAGTGGCTCCCTTATATATCATCGGGAAGTAGATAAGAAGGAAGAGTATGAAATTTTTCATTTCTATTTATCCAATGAAGCGCTAATCACCTTTGATTACAAAGATAATAGCCTGCATATCGATAGAAGTAACTTTATCCAGGAAATAAAGAGAGCGCAAACGCCGATTGAAGGGTTTATGGTTATTTTAGGAAAAATAATGACAGAAATTTTGTATCATATTGATTCCTATGAACAGCAATTAGATGAATTGATTTGGGATGTAAAACAGAGAAATAGTATAAAGACATTAGATAAAGTATATAAATCTAGACATGAACTTCTTATTTGGAAGAATGTCATGATTCCCTTTTTAGAAATAAGATATTCATTGGAAGAGGCATTTGGAGAGAAAATTACAAAGGGAAAAGAATATGCGCGCATTAGTAAAAGAATTGACAGAGGATTAATTTTGGTAGAAGAATATCAGAAGGAATTAAATAATCTTGTCGATTTTGAAGAAGTTGTATCGCAACATCGAGGAAATGAAATTATGAAAACTCTTACAGTGTTTACTACACTATGCACTCCCATTATGGCATGGGGTGCACTATGGGGAATGAACTTTAAAATAATGCCTGAGCTAGAATGGAAGTTAGGCTATCTATTTTCTTTAGCAATTATTATTGGGTCTACTGTCGTAGTTTATTTCTTTCTCAAATCAAGAGGTTGGATGGGTGATTTACTAAAAGCGCGGAAGAAAAATTCATTTTTTCGATAATAGATTACCAAAGAAAATTAGACTCTCCCTTATAAAGTAGCATATAATAATGAAGGTAGATATGTTATGGAAATTCAAACTCCCAAAGGTTATGCAAGGAGGATATATGGAAGAGTCTAAATTTTGTAGTGAGTCCCTTGTGGTAAAAACAAGCATTGTTTTTCCAACTGACACGAATACTTATGGTACTTTATTTGGCGGTAAGCTAATGGCATATATTGACGATACAGCTGCCATTTCAGCGATGCGACATGCAAGAAGGGGAATTGTGACGGCTTCGACTGATTCTGTCGATTTTTTGTATCCGATTCATGAAGGGAATGCTGTTTGCTTAGAAGCTTTTGTGACCTATACAGGATCTTCATCGATGGAGGTTTTTGTTAAAGTAACTGCGGAAGATTTAATTTCCGGTGAACGGCATTTATGTGCACTCAGTTTTCTAACAATGGTTGCTATTGATGAACATGGAAAACCAACAAAAGTTCCTAAAGTAATACCGCAAACGGAAGAAGAAAAAAGTTTATATGAGTCTGCGAAAGAACGAGCAGAGGCAAGAAAGAAACGGAAGAAAGAAACAGAAGAGCTTGCAAAAAAATATAGAAGTTTAGGATGATCAATCGAGAAATCCCATTTTCTTTATATGGAACAATCTCTAAACAATAGGGGAAGAAGTTGTCGAAGGGAAAATCGTTAAATGAATAAGATTCCTCGAATGGTAAAAAAACGATATTAGATGCTGTCGAAATATCAAATTATTTTCCAGGAAATGATGGGGAATTTCCGATATCTTGTCTAATATCATTGTCTGATTTTGCAGGGGGGATAGATTTCCGTTTTTCCTTGCCCATGTAGTATCCTCATTACTATCAAGGGATAGATGCTAGGAGGTAAAAATGAAAATATTTTCCCTTTCCTATTTTGTGATCACAAGGAAGATTGACTTACATATTCAAATCGAAGAAGAAGAAAAAACGCTCATTTTATGGAGTGATAGAGTTACAAGTGAAGAGCATACATTTCCGTTAAATGCGATACATGACATTTCATTTAAACCATCTCCAAATCGCTATAAAATCCTTTACTTGCACACAAATAGAGGTGTTTTCTCTTTTGTTGTAAAAGACAATCCAGAGGAAATGATTCGACAAATCAAAAGTCGTTTGGAAGATTATTTTTAAAGGGATAAATGTCGTTTTTTTAGCAAAAAAGGTTTGAGCAAGGAGGTTTTGGACCTCTTTACTCAAACCTTTTTAATCTCTACTGGACAGTATGCCGAATATACGTAGGATACTTATAAATAAATTTAGAAAATCAAGATACAAATTAAGCGCCATTAAAGGAACTTGATCTGCTGTAACGCCATAATGCTTCATTCGATTAAAATCATATAGCACATAGCCGCTGAATACAAGCACACCGATGAAGGAATATGCAAGCATACCGCCTGTTGCTAATGGCCAAAAGATATTAAAAATCCCGATAGTAATTAAAGCGATTAAGGAAGCCAGTAACATTCCTCTTAAGAAAGAGAAGTCTCGCTTCGTTTTTGTCGCGTAAATAGCGACACCAGCAAATACAACAGTTGTGGTTCCTAATGCATTAATAACCACATTTCCCCCGACAGTTGATACATAATAAGATACGATTGGAAAGGTAGTAATTCCTGAAATAAACGTAAAGATAAATAAAAAACCATAGGATAATGATTTTCCTTTTCTCGCAAAAATGGCAATTAATAAAAGAACAACTTCTAAAATAGATAAAGGCAAGAATAAGTAGGTTGGTACGAAATTACCAATCATCGTGCCGATAAAAGCTATTCCTAGTGAAAGGGCAAAAGTTCTTAAAACAGAGGGCATATATTCATTGCTTGGACTATATGCATACATTTTTTCTTCACTCCCGTATTGAGTTATGATTTATAGATTACTACGAAAACAACCTCTAAAAAGTTTCACTTTATTATTCTTTTTCACGAACAGCTTCTGCTTTTAATAAATCGCGAATTTCCTTTAATAATTCTTCTTTTGTATCTACTGTTACAGCTTCATCTTTGACTTCTTCTTTTTTCTTAAATTTACTTATTAACCGAACTACGAGAAAAATCGAGAAAGAAATAATGAAAAAATCAACAATTCTTTGTATGAAATTCCCATAATGAATACCAGCATAAGTCCATGAAGAAAAATTTACTCCGACAATAAAATGAGCAAAGAGAGGCATAATTAAATCCTCCACTAAAGAACTGACAATTTTGCTGAATGCTGTGCCAATCACTACCCCAACGGCTAAATCAATTACGTTTCCTTTTATTGCAAATGCTCTAAATTCTTTCCACATATTATCCTCCTGAAAATATCACTTTTGTTTCCATTATTGGTTATTAAAATATAATTATTCTTACATGAAAAATGTTTAATTTCAAGCTTCTGCTTTTGCTAAAATAGAGTGAAGAGGGATAAGGAGAAGCCTATTTGATTAATAGATTACTTTGAAAATCGAAAATGGTTCTTTCGGCTCACTTTCCGTTATCGCTATATGCTGTACTTTAATGAAACGATTTCCTTTTTTTATTTTTTCCACGAAAGCATGGAGTGTGTCAAGCGGAGCAATGGCGATACATTCCACAGTACCATCTGCTTTATTTCGAACCCATCCAGTTATGTGGTTTTCTAAAGCTAATGTTTGGACAAAATAACGAAAACCAACTCCTTGCACCCTTCCGCTAACAATAAGATGAAATTGCTTCATTTTTTACCTCCTTAAGGTACACCTTCTTATGTGAGATAATTTTTATTAATCATCTCATATTTATTTGTATTGTCGCAAGGTGGGTCAATAGATGTGAAGTGGAACTTGCAGAAAAATAGTCCATATGTTGTGTGTGAATGGTCTTGGAGGATAAGAGGAAAGTAATTGGAAAAAGCTAGATTTGTAGATTGGAGAGCAATTTGGTACTATAAATAGGTGTGTGTCAGGCTTAAACAAAATGTTAGTACTATTTTTTGTTAGCCTTAAATAAAATAACTTATGGTGAGAGTGCCATTTTCTTCAATGATAAAGGCAATAATTAACCGTAATCGAGATATTTATTCTCCAAATAGAGAGAATAGATGTGTTTGAAAAATAGGAGAAAAATAATGAAAAGAAATAAATATATCTGGTTATTATGGGTAGGGGTAATGATAATTGCAGGAATTTTAGTGGCTTCCATGGTGAATTCCTATTTAGCAGAAAAACTAAAGAACGAGATGGACAAAAAGCATGTCGTTATTAAGAAAGATTTACAGTGGGTAGAAGAAAATGCTTATTTTGAAATAGATATGAAAGTCAAAGAGAAAGTGTATCAGGTATTTATTGTAGGAGAAGGGGAAAGAAAGTATCAACAAGTCGAAGATAATGAGCTTGGGAAAAAAGATGATACAATTGTATCCGGAGACTTTTCCTTTTACGTATGGACAAAGGAGTACGGAAATGAGGTAGTGAAACAAGAGCTAGAATTACCAAAAATGCTGATTTTTAATTTGTCCCAAAAAAATATTGAAACATTTCTTGTTAATCAGCAAAATATTGCTGCTGTTTTTCAAGGGGAAGAAGCAAATGAAGTAATGGCTTATTTCTATACTATTCATAAAGAGAAATTGGTTGCCTTGACAGATTATGGCATGAAAATATACAGCAAAAGTATCAAAAACATTCAACAAAACTATATACAGACATTAAGAAAAAAAGATAATGAAATAATGGAATTTGATACATGGATGCTTGAGCCAACTAATGAAAAATTATTAAAAGTGGATGGAACTTCTATTGAGAATAAGGAAATCATTAAAAATTGGCTTGAGCAGGAAGAGTTTTATTTTCCATATAAAAATTTAAGTGTTACGACAAGTTTACTAAATTTAGCGGAACAAGGCATGTTAATAGGTGCTCAATATCCGATTGGTACCAATATAAACGAAATAAAGAAAATAAACTCGAGCTATACGGATACTGAGTATAATCAGAAATACAATCAATTAGTTCTTCCAGAGGTCACTTATTACTATGATAAGGATACGAAACTGGTTACCTCTATTTCGATATCTGGAATTCGATTAAAAGAATCGGTGCAGGCCATTCAAGATACATTAGGAAAGCCTGAGGAATATGTTACAAAAGATGATGGGTATGTTGCGACATACTTAGCAGGAAATTATAAGCTACTAATCCAATTAGATTTATCGCAAAAGATTAAATCGATTCGATTAGTAAAATAGGGTTTTTTCGTAGCAAAAATAAGGATGTTTCATGGAATGGCTATAAATTGTAACCAATCCATGAGACATCCTTTATTTCATTTTATTTTTGGGAGGCTGGCGCTTAAAAAGCCCAATCACCATTACGGAACACGGCTTCTACAGTACCATCTGCTGTAATACCATCAATGTTCATTTTGTCTGAACCAATCATAAAGTCGACATGTGTAATGCTCTCGTTAAGTCCTTTTTCTGCTAATTCTTCGCTAGACATCTTTTTCCCACCTTCAATACAGAATGCATAGGCACTTCCAATTGCTAAGTGGTTTGATGCATTTTCATCGAATAATGTATTGTAGTATAGAATATTAGATTGTGATATTGGAGAACGATGTGGCACTAAAGCAACCTCTCCAAGATAATGAGAGCCTTCATCTGTTTCTACTAACTGGCGAAGAATTTCTTCTCCTTCCTCAGCCTTCACATCCACAATACGTCCATCTTTAAAGGTAACAGAGAAATTATTAATAATATTCCCACCATAGCTTAATGGTTTTGTACTTGATACAGTTCCATTTACACCTGTTTTATGAGGAACGGTGAAAACTTCTTCTGTCGGCATATTTGCCATGAATTCAAAACCTTTTTCATTGATAGAGCCTGCTCCACACCATAGATGTCCTTTTGGAAGCTCGATGGTTAAATCTGTACCTGGAGCTGTGTAATGAAGCTTTTCATATGCTTTCTCATTTAAGTAATCTACTTTTGTATGAAGTGTTTTGTCATGTTCTTGCCAAGCTTGGATTGGATTTTCCTGATCCACTCTGATTGCTTTGAAAATAGCATCCCAAAGTAATTCTACTCTAGAATCTTCTGGAGCGTCAGGGAAAACAAGATTTGCCCATGCCTTTGAAGGCACAGCAATTACTGTCCAGCTTACTTTATCGGACTGTACATATTTTCGGAACTGGCTTAAAGCGGTGCCAGAAGCTTTTTGGAAATTGCTGATTCTTTCAGAAGGAATCCCTTTTAAAAGGTCTGGACTTGAAGATACAACAGACATGAAGGCTGCTCCTTCTTCCGCAAGTGCAATTGTCTCTTTTGCTCTCCATTCGGGATATTCGGTGAATGCTTCGTCTGGTGCCAATTCAAATTTTGTGCGAGTAACGACATCATCACCCCAGTTAACAACGACATTTTTTGCACCGATTTGGTATGCCTCTTTCACTACTAAACGAACAAATTCAGCAGCTTCAATAGATGTATTGATAACAAGTGTTTGTCCGTTTTGGATATTAACGCCGACCTTTACTGCAAGTTCAGCATATTTCTGAAGATTTTCTTGAAATGTACTCATTTTCATTCTCCTTTTCTATAAGCTATTAGCTCTATGTATGAGCATAAATCCCAAGGATGGAATGGATGCTGCTTCTATTGTAGCTTTTTTAGAATAAGAAATAAACTGATTGATCGTAACATTAGGATAATAATTGATGGTATTTAGAGGAGCGTGACAACTAGGCTGTATTTTTTGTTAGAATAGACGTGACGATTATTCAAGGAGGATTATATGGCTAATAAATTACAGGCAGTTATCTTTGACTTTGATGGTGTTATAGCAGATACTGTCCCTCACTATTACGAAGCAACGAAAAGAATGGCGATGAAAATCGGAGTCCCATTTACAAAAGAGGATAATTTAAGGTATCAGGGTGTACCAAGAAAGATTCTGATTGATGATTTAGTGGCAAGAACAAATAATGTTTTTTCAGAATCAGAAAAAGAAGCGCTAGGAAATCAGAAAAGTGATTATTATAAAGAATTAATTAGTGAATTTACTGTTGAAAATATGTTGCCAGGAATGTATGTGTTTCTAAAAGAATTGAAGGATGCCGGGATAAAATTTGGAATTGCGTCCTCTAGTTCCAATGCTCCGTATCTTTTGGATCGCTTTGGAATTAGAAACTGGTTCGAATGCATCGTAGATCCTCATTCTCTAACAAAAGGAAAGCCTGATCCAGAAATATTTTTAACAGCTGCGGATTGTTTAGGGGTTGATTATGCTAATTGTGCTGCAATAGAGGATGGGCAAGCAGGCTTGAGCGGAATATTGCAAACACCTATGTTTGCTGTTGGTATTGGGGAGGGAGAAGTTTTTGAGAAAGCAAATTGGCGAGTTTCCTCTACCTTGGAATTAAAAGCTAATACTTTATTAGAAAAGTTTCATAATAGATAGAAAAAATCCAAACAATCATATGTATCGTGTGATTGTTTGGATTTTACTATTTAATCTTCGTCTTTCTTCATAGCGGCTTTCAACAAGTCACCTAAACTGTTTCCAAAGCTTTCGTCTTTGCTATATTTTTGAACTAACTTTCGTTCTTCTCTTTTATTTATCGTTTTTTTACGATCTGTCGCTTTCTCTACAACGTTACAGTTTCTGCATTGGAAATAGGTTCCTGCTACTCCGTTATGAATCTCCATTTTCTTATGGCATTGCGGACAGCGTTTATTTGATAGCTTAGGATCCTTTCTTTTACTGAAGGAACACTCTAGACTGGAGCATACAAGAATTTTTCCGTTTTTTGTATTCTTTTCCTTCAAGAAGGAACCACACTCCGGACACTTGGAGCCCGTTAAATTTTGCATTTTATATGATTTATCACTATGTTTAATTTCACGGACAAATCGTTTGGTTTGATCCTTGATTTGCTCCATAAACTGTTGAGCATTTGCTTTTCCCTTTGCTATATCCTCTAACTCATTTTCCCACTTCGCTGTCAAGTCAGGAGTAGTCAAATCATCGTTAACAAGATTAATCAATTGTTTCCCTTTAGAAGTAGAATGTAATTTTCCGTTTTGTCTTTCCAACACTTCAGAGGAAAGGAGTCTTTCAATAATTTCTGCACGTGTAGCAGGTGTTCCAAGCCCATATTTCTCCATTTTCCCTAGAATATCAGCTTCCGTAAAGCGTGATGGAGCTTCTGTGAATTTTTGCTCCATTATCACGGATTGTACTGTTAACTTTTTTCCTTTTTGAAGCTGAATCTTTTTGTCAGAATCTGTTTTACGGTTATCTAAAGCTTTAAAGCCTAAATCCAATACATTCGTTTCTTGAGCAACAAATGTTTCTCCATTGATGTCTAACATAGTAGAAATCGTTTCATATTTGTATTTTGGATAAAATAATGTCAAAAATCTTTTTACGATTAAATCATAAATTTTTACTTCCTCATTATCTAAACGATTTAAAAAAACGGGCTGTTCCGTTGGAATGAATAGGAATAGGTAACTTTCTACTTCGGCATTATCCGTTAAGTGTACTCATTTTCCCCTCCTCCACACCGTACGTGAAAGTTTCCCCTCATACGGCGTTCCATCAAGTAGTTACAAGATTGATCGGTTCAAGACTACATTGAGTTCGAAGTTTATTTAGCTTGTTAAGAGCTTTTTTATCTTCAATGAGATTGCTGTACTTTTCTATTGTTTCGGGTTTAATTGCATGAATAAGTTTATGGACATCTTTATGAACAATTCTAAGGTTTTGGTAGCCATCTGTTCCCCCAAGTTCTCTTGGTATGACGTGATGACAATGTAGCGTGTCTATAGCAAGTTCAATTTTTGTTACTTCACATTTCATTTTTGTCATGGAAGCTCTTGAAATTCTATTGTCGTTGTATTCAGCCGTTTCATATGGATTATAATTTTTCATGAGTTGAATGATGTTATTATTAGTGCTGTTTTCCAATTTCTTAGAGGATTTGTTTCGCCCCTCTTGGGTGTAATCACATATGTCTTGGCTGAAATTCATAACTGGTTTGTGTTGAACATGGTCGATTGGATAGATGAAAACCTTGTGAATCTTCCACGTTTTTGCTTTCGAATTTCCATAGAATTTCTTATACAAAGGCGATATTTCGCTACGTTTAGGTGTTCCATAGTTCGCTACATTTCTTAGTTTGTGGAGCATAAACTTATCCAAAGAGAAAGCTAATTTAGAGAAGTCAATATTAGCATAGGTAGCACAGCTATAATACTCATGCCAACCTAAAATCATGCTATTCAGCTTAGTCACATGGGAAGATTCAGGTTGTTTAGCAATTAGCTCAACCTGACTTCGGATTTCATCGCTCATTCGTTTCATTGCTTTGCCTGAAATGTGAGATTGTGCTACATATCCTCCGAATGTTTTTCCCTTTTTGACGGCTTTTATTTTGACTCCTAAGAAATCTGAGTAATTTTTACGCAGATTAATAATTTTTGATTTCTCTTCACTTATTTCTAACTTTAATCTGATATTCAACCACTCTTTTACAGCGGTATAAATTCTTTTGGCAGTGTTGTAATTTCTACACATTATTTTGAAGTCATCGGCGTATCTCACAATGTACATTTGTTTCAAGTTTGTTTTCTTTTGTTGATTGTACTGACTTGCATAAGTCTTGTACTTTTTTATAGTTTTAAAAGTTTCCCATTGTGATGAAATCCACCAATCAAGTTCATTAAGGACAATGTTTGATAGCAGAGGGGATAAAATGCCTCCCTGTGGAGTTCCTTTCTTTGGTATTCCTTCTCCTTGTATGGGGGCTTTTAGCATCGCTTTGATTATGCTAATTAGTTTCCTATCTTGAATACCTAATGCATACATTTGTTTAACCAACTTTGTATGATTTACATTATCAAAGAATCCTTTTATATCAATATCCACTGTATAGTACATTTTTCCGATATTGATTAAGGACATCATACGAGATATTGCATGTTTGGTACTTCTGTTTGGTCGGAAACCATAGCTATGCGGATGAAATTTTGCCTCACATATTGGCTCAAGGACTTGTCGAATACTCTGTTGTACCAATCTATCCACCATTGTCGGTATCCCTAATGGTCTTTTCTTACCATCTGCTTTTGGAATATAGACTCTTTTAACAGTATCAGGCTTGTAGTTATTTAACTTTGCTTGAACCATTTTAATATAAGAGTCCAAACCCTTGTCTTTAATGTCTTTAATTGTAATGTTGTCAACACCCGCTGTTTGACTTCCAGTGTTAGTTTTTATCATTCTAAATGCCAATCGAATATTATTTTCACTGGAGATGGTGTCCATTAGATTACGAAACGAAAAGTTGTTTTTCGATTTTTGATACAAGTCATCAAAGACTTGTGTCATCTCATAGTAATCATTATACCTGTATTTGTTCGCCACTCTGTTGGGACAACTCCTTTGAAGGATGTTGCTTTCCCTGTCTTACCCGAAAAACAGAGTCATAGTTTGAATCAATCAACTTGTCCTTACTTGACTTGTGCCTATCCCTCTACAGCTTATTATCACTGCTTCATCGGTACTGTGGCACTACTTTCACCAAGATTAAGTAGCTTCATCTGGCTTTTCGTCTACAACTGTCCTCGACTATGAGTTTCTGTCATGACAGATACAGTTCTTGGCTTCCCACGTTCCAAAGATTCCCGTTAACGCAATACTTAGGTGCCTCCTTTGAGCCTGTTAGCTTAATACCGTCATTCGCTCGGTATAGAGTCTTTCATAACGCCAATTCTTACTCAACTCCGCTAACGTACCAAATTGGTACTACGTTATCATCACAGATACCGTAACCACCTATAGACTCGTACATTCAGAGGTTCGTCAGTGTATAAACACATTCTCACCATATATTACAACCACCCGACTACTCTAAGTGACAGTTCTTAATTCCTGTTCACTTTCGCCGACTTCACCCCGCTTTAAACAGTTCCACCATAGTCTGCTTCCCTGCTTAGGGGAGTATTAGTGTGAGGGTTTCAGCACAGCATGACGGCTTTCATTCCCCTCAAGGATTCTTCAGTTTTCTACTAAACCATCCCAACTGATATTTCTATCAGAATTTCAGGTTAACGTGTCGCACTGGCATGGTGATCAGAAACTTTATTGTTATTGAACACATTATTTGCCTCGATTTTTCCTTTATTACGTAAGACCGGTTGCACCTCTTCTTTAAATGCGCCAGCAATACTTTCTAAGCGATCAAGCATGGTAGCCTTCATATCTGTTGTTAAGTAACGTGAGTCCGTTCTAGGATAGGTTACTAGTTTATGCTGTTCATATAGCTTTTGCAATACATTTAGCGTCTTTTTAGCAGAAAAGCCAAATCGTCTATTTGCATCACGCTGCAACTCGGTTAAATCGTAAGGCAATGGTTGATGTTCTGTTTTTTCTTTTATAATAAGGGATTCTACAGTAGCGGGCTTTCCCTTTGACTTAGCCACAATCTGTTCTGCTTTTTCTTTAGAAAAGATTCTTCGCTCCTGGTTATTTTCGTATTTTGCTTGCAGCGAGTCTACGTTTGCAGTGATGGTCCAATATTCTTTCGGAACAAAGGATTGAATTTCTTTTTCTCTTTCTAGAACCATGGAGAGGGTTGGTGTTTGAACTCGACCAGCAGACAATGGGTCATTGAACTTAGTAGTTAAGGCTCTTGAAACATTTAATCCAATTAGCCAATCTGCTTGAGCTCTACATACAGCTGATTGGTATAAGCGATCAAATTCCTTCCCTGGTTTTAACTGCTTAAATCCATCTTTTATTGCACGGTCGGTTTGAGACGAAATCCATAAGCGTTGAGTTGGTTTGTTAAAATGGATTTTTTCTAATATCCATCTTGCAACTAATTCTCCTTCTCGTCCTGCATCGGTTGCGATAATACATTCTTTAATATCTTTTCTTTTTGCTAATTGTTCAATGGCTTTGTATTGATGACTTGTTTGTTTCATGACCTTTAATTCCATCTTCTGTGGAATTATTGGCAAATCATCTAGATTCCAATTTTTATATTTAGGATCATAGTGCTCTGGCATTTTTAATTCAATTAAGTGGCCTAAAGCCCAAGTAACAATATATTTATCTGATTCTAAATAGCTTTTATTTGATTTATTGCAGCCAAGTACTCTTGCAATTTCTCTTGCAACACTTGGTTTTTCACATAAAACAAGCGACTTCATTTAAACACCTTCTAACAATAAATTTTTGGCCGTTTCTTGATTTTAAATAAAAGTTGGTTGATTACTGTTTATTCAACTTAAGGAAAAGCTTTTTATGGATAATACGATACATTCTAGTATAACATGAGTTGAGGCTGGTAATAGGATATAGTGTTCAATGAGGGGGACTGTGTTTCTTTTAGCTTTTCGGAAATAAGAGGAACGGCGTCCATTCTCTTTTTTTGAACGCCGTATGTTGATTTGTCTTACTCTTCTTCTTCGATTCGATTCTTAAATGCTTCTTGTGTTACAATAAATTCTTCATCTCCAGGAGCATCCTCTGTATGTGTATGCTTTCTTGTGTCTTTTGGAAGCGGTCCAGGATGATGTTTCTTTTTATGATTAAAATGTTCTCCACGTGCCATTGATAACACCCCTTTCTTACCTTTCTATTTTTCATAAAAATGGTCTATCCTATACGAAAGTAAATGGAAAAATATATAATGAAAATAGGCATATAAAACAGGAGGGGTTGGGAATGGATTTTTCGTTTCTTGTTTCAGAAGACAAAATTAAAAAAGCGTACCAAAATGGTGAGTTTAGCAATCTTCCTGGGTTCGGTAAACCACTTCCAAAAGATAGCTTAGCCTCCGTACCAGAAGAATTGCGAATGGCTTATCGGGTATTGAGAAATGCTGGATATTCTTTAGGGGAAGATAAGATTAGGCAGGAATTGTTGTCAATGGAAGATTTAATCCGTTCTTGTGAAACATCAGAAGAGAAAGTGGATTTGCAAAGAAAATATAATGAAAAATTATGGAGATTTAATAAAATGATAAAAGAGCGAACAGGGACTAATCATTCAAAGTATTTTTCTAATTATCAGAAGAAGGTAGAGGAACGGTTATTTCCTAAGTAAGTCTTTGGGTTTAGCTAATAAAGGTTATTTTTTGCTTACTTGGTAAGATGGACTGCTTATTCGATTTTTATCTTTTAAAAGGATAGAATGATTAACATAAGGTGAGAAAATATCGCCCTTATTTTTGAAAAAAACAGGACTATTGGCATAAATCAGGAAGTTAACAAAATTTACATAAAATAAAACTAAAAAAAAGAGGAGATTTGTCGAAAAAAAGGGTAAGACTTAGAAACGAAATTTTGGAATAAGATAGGTGAACAAGATGGATAAAACATCCTTGATAGGAATTATACTTGCCATTATTGCTGTTGGAGTAGGGATGGTTTTTAAAGGAGTTAGCCCAATCGTATTATTGAACCCAGCGGCTATTCTTATTATTTTAGTCGGTACAGTTGCGGCAGTAGTTATTGCCTTTCCAGCTTCTGAAATTAAACGAGTTCCAAAGTTATTTGGTATCCTGTTTAAGGAACAAAGAATACAGGATACGAAAGAGTTAATCCGTTTGTTTTCAGAGTGGGCACAATTAGCTAGAAAAGAAGGTTTACTTGCTTTAGAAGCAAAAACAGATGAAATTGAAGATCCATTTTTGAAAAATGGCTTATCTTTATCTGTTGACGGACAAAGTGCAGAGTATATTAGAGATGTATTAACAGAAGAAATAGAGGCGATGGAAGAAAGACATCGCACTGGATCACAAATTTTTACACAAGCGGGAACTTATGCCCCTACATTAGGAGTGCTAGGTGCAGTAATTGGACTTATTGCGGCATTGGGAAATATGTCAGATGCCGAAGCACTTGGACATGCTATTAGTGCTGCGTTTGTCGCTACTCTAATGGGAATTTTTACAGGATACGTTTTATGGCATCCATTTGCAAATAAGTTGAAAAGAAAATCACAAATGGAAGCAAGCCAAAAATATTTAATGATAGAAGGAGTTCTCTCTATTTTAGAGGGAGAAGCACCTAGAGTAATTGAACAGAAACTTGCATCGTATTTACCAGTTTCAGAAAGAAGAAAATTTCTGGAGGAAAATGAAAGTAGTGTGAATGCGAATGAGTAAAAAGAAGAAAAAAAAGAGAGTTCATCATGATGAACATGTAGATGAATCTTGGTTGGTTCCGTACGCAGATATTCTGACGTTATTGTTAGCTTTGTTTATCGTATTATATGGAATGAGTTCTGTCGATGCAAAAAAATTCTCAGCACTAGCAGATGCATTTAATAGAGAATTACAGGGAGGGACAGGTTTCTTTGAATATCCTAGCCCCACACCATCCATGGAGGAGAAAGAATCAGATATTAATATAGATGATAAAGAAAAACAGGAAGAATCAAAGGAGCTCTCGGAAGAGGAATTAAAGGAATTAAAGAAACAGCAAGATCAAAAGGAATTGGAAGATATTCAGAAAAAGGTAAATGCTTATATTGATGAGAATAAATTAGGTAATAAGCTTGATACGAAGCTTACTGGGGAAGGCTTACATGTATCGATTAGAGATAATGTCCTATTTGCTTCAGGAAGTGCAGATTTACGAAGCAAGGATAGAAAAATCGTTTCAGAAATTGCCAATTTACTGGTGATGGATCCTCCAAGGAGTATAATCATAAGTGGGCATACTGATAATGTTCCAATTAGTAATTCTCGTTATGATTCAAACTGGGAACTAAGTGTAACGAGAGCGTTAAATTTCATGAAATTACTCCTTGAAAATAAAAAACTTGATCCGAAATCATTTAGTGCTAAAGGTTACGGCGAGTTTCAACCGATTGCCAGTAACAAGACTGCTGAAGGAAGAGCGCAAAATAGAAGAGTGGATATTTTAATTCAACCACGAATAGCAACAGAAGACTAACGAATGACAGTCTTTCTGTTGCTGTTTTTTTGTAATTAGGAAGAAGGATGCTCGTTATAAGACGAATAGATAAAATTTTTGCAGGAATGAATAAATTATTGTCTTTCTATAAACAAAAGTTTATAATATAAACAAAAGTTTTGTTAGGCAAGAGTACAAGTTTTTACACATTATATTATTGTTAGTTTCACTTTAACCTGAGGGGGAAATGGAAGTGAATGATAAAGAGATGTACATCCTTCGGCTAATTAAAGAAAATCCCTTTGTTACGCAAAATGAATTAGCTGAGAAACTGGGGCTGTCCCGTTCTGCTGTGGCAGGGTATATTTCTTCTTTAACAAAAGAAGGAAAATTACTTGGAAGAGCTTATGTACTACCGAAAAAGAAAGAAGTTATTTGTATAGGCGGAGCCAATATTGATCGTAAGGTTCAAGCAGAAGAAACGATTCAGTATGGGACATCCAATCCAGCCTCAACCAGTCAGTCACCTGGAGGAGTAGCAAGAAATATTGCAGAGAATTTAGGTAGACTGGGTATCGATACCTCTTTATTCACTATTGTAGGAGAGGATCATGAAGGGGAATGGTTATTAGATAATACGCAGCACTATGCGGATATCACTCCTTCTCTGTTGTCTAATCTAAATAGAACTGGTACCTATACAGCGCTGTTAGATTCAGATGGTGAGCTCGCTGTGGCTTTAGCGGATATGTCTATCTATGACAGCATTGATAAAGATACAATTGATAAAAAATGGGGCTATATAGCAGCATCGGAACTAGTCATATTAGATACTAATTTTTCAGGAGATGTATTAGAGCATATTATTGTTCGATGTAGACAAGAAAATATGGCATTATGTATTACCCCTGTATCCGCACCTAAGGTCAAAAAATTGCCCGATAATTTACAGGGAGTAACATGGCTTATTGCAAATAGTGATGAAGCCGAGGTACTTACTGGAATGAAAATTAAAGAAGAGGGAGATTTCTTTAAGGCTGCCGAAAAAATTATTGCCAAGGGTGTAGAAAAAGTCGTTATAACTCGAGGAGATAAAGGCCTGATCTATTTTACAAAACTTGGTGAAGCAGGGGTTATTTTAACTCCAGAAGCAGAAGTGATTGATGTAACAGGAGCAGGAGATTCACTCGTTTCAGGCATCATGTATTCGCATATCAAAGGGCTAAACACAGAAAATGCATGCAAAATTGGAATTGCTTGTTCGATTATAACATTGCAATCAAATCAGACAGTAAACCCTTTATTAAATAATAAAAAGCTACAAGAAATTTTCGGAAAATACTTTCGTTAAAAGGAGCATGAACATGAAAACAGAATGGCTAGAATTTTCAAAAGAAGTATTGGAAGCAAAGAAAAACAATCAACCGATTGTCGCATTAGAATCAACTATTATATCACACGGTATGCCTTATCCTCAAAACGTAGAAACAGCTAAAGAAGTAGAAGATATTATTCGTAAAAATGGAGCAGTACCTGCAACAATCGCCATTATAGAAGGAAAAATTAAAATTGGTTTATCAGAGGATGAGATTGAATTTTTAGCTAAAAGTGACAATATTGAAAAAGCAAGCAGACGCGATTTACCTTATCTGATTGCTGGCAAGAAAAATGGTGCAACAACGGTTGCTGCTACGATGATTTGCGCAGAACTTGCAGGAATCAAAGTGTTTGTAACAGGCGGAATTGGTGGTGTTCACAGAGAAGCTGAACAAACAATGGATATTTCTGCAGACTTACAAGAGCTTGCTAAAACAAGTGTAGCAGTTGTGTGTGCTGGTGCAAAATCAATTTTAGATATTGGTTTAACGTTAGAATATCTAGAAACATATGGTGTCCCGGTTGTTGGTTATGGATCAAAATCTCTTCCAGCCTTTTATACAAGAACTAGTCCATTTGAAGTGAATTTTTCTGTAGAAACTGCAAAGGAAGCAGCAGATATGATTCAAACAAAATGGGAGTTAGGACTAGATGGCGGGGTTGTAATTGCTAATCCAATTCCAGAAAAAGATGCGCTTGAGGAAAAATATATTACGGATATTATTGAAAAAGCATTACAAGAGGCGAAGGAGAATAATATTACTGGTAAAAGGGTAACTCCATTTCTATTAAGTAGAGTAAAAGAGCTAACAGAAGGTACAAGCTTAGTAGCTAATATTGCATTAGTTAAAAATAACGCAGAAGTTGGTTCTAGAATAGCAGTCGAGTTAAATAAATAATACAAGGACTAGTTAAAGTAGAATGCCGCCTAAAATCGGATGCTAATTCTGCTTTAACTAGTCTATTTTTATCCCGTATTTACACCCCAGTAAGACTCTCCACCGATTGCTTAATAGAATACGAGGAAGATAGGTGGAGATTCACCCATTTCCGAACGGTGCCACTAATCAATAGTGAGGAAAGTATAAAATGTCCCATGTTGGTTAGTTGCACTTTATTAGAAATGAGCTTCTTCTTCTAGAAAGCCGAAGCCCATTCTGTGTGGTACCTGCGCTTATTCCATTGCGCATTTCGCGTTACTAGTCTTTTTGTCTTTTTTTGAACTTAACGTATTCAAGAATACCGGCAAAATCTTCTTTGGTAACCCCATCCTCTATAGCTTCTTCTACTAAACTCATCCAGTCTTCATCTATTCCGTCAATTACTGTATTGTTATTGTCTAGTAGTTCTTCTACATTGGTATCAAGGGTGTGGGCGAGTTTCGTAAGCACTTGAAGGGAGGGGTTTTTTTGAATGCCCCTTTCAATATAACTTAAGTAGGATTTCGAGACACCGGATCTATCGGAAAGTTCATTGATAGAATAACCTCTTTTTAATCTTAGCTTCTTTATCTTTATTCCAACCAACATGAATATTCTCCTTACCACATATAGAAGTATAATTTCATTATAACGAACGTATCGTTCAATAAAAAATACAAAAAAGCTAGAAAACGAGAGTAATTTTGAGAAAACGAACGATTTTTGTTCGTTAAAGAGAAATAATGGCTGTTTTTGGAATTTTTGAAAATGATAGATTTGCACTATACTAATAAAAAAAGTTCTTTACTAAGAACGGTTTAGATGTTTATAGAACTAATCGATTATACTACAACACAATGATGTAAGGAGTTCGTTATAACGGTCCGTAAAGTCCGATTGTTCTACTAACCTTCAGTAGGGGATGGTGGCAAAACTCCAGTGATGGAAGTTTCACTTATAAAGCTAAATAAATAAAGAGGGTGAAAAATGTATAGGAAAAATTGTGATAAATGCTTTAGACCGTCATTTAGTAGTAGTGAACTAGGAAATTGGATTTGTCCTATATGTCAAAATGATTTAACGGAATATCCTTTTTTTGACGCGATTACATATGAACAAATTCATATTAATTATTCGTTTAAAAAAGTGATAAAAAGCTATACAACACAATACTATAATAGAAAGTCACATTAACTAGTAATGCAGGCATATAAAAAGAAGTAAATAATGCGTTTGTAGGATTATTTCGATAAAATTCGCGGGAGATAACTTTTTTTGTAGAAACAGCAAGAAATCTTTTAGTAATTTGTCCTAATTTTATGACAAATTACTGCATCTTTTAAATGTAAAAAACGCTATAATGATAAAACAGTAAAGGACAAGTGAAACCATTATGATGTTAAGGGCAAACCAATACGAAAGTTTGGGACGCAAAGTCACGGATCTAATGTTTTATACAATGATGGCCGGACTGCCAAAATACAAATGTATTTTTGGGGAGGAAGAATTAAGTGATTAATAGTCAACTTTTTACCGAAGAATTGGATTCAGAATGGATTCAATTAATTAATGAAGCCAAAAATATTGGAATGAATTTGCAAGAAGTAAGAGCATTTCTGCGAAGTGAGAAGGATTACTTAATTCAGGAAAATCCGAAATAGTCATTTGTATAAAAGTAGATTTATAATGTTAAAGGCAAAAAAAAGAATGTCTACGTTGAATTTCTCACAATTAGTATGATGAGCTAATTATGAGAAATTCAATGTAGAAAAATCTCTTTCGAATTTTTATGTCTTTATATCATATTTAGGCATGGAATTATTTTTTTTGTTCCAGTCTCCATCTATTAAATTCCAAAAACTCACGAAATTCTTTTTTGGATACACCAGAATCCATAGCTTCTTTTACAATTTTTAACCATTCTGAATCTAAGTCATCCTTGTTTTGATGGTCATTTATCAAATGATCAACTGGTATATTGAAAACAGCTGCAATTTTTTCTAAAAATTGAATCGATGGATTGGATTGTAAATTTCTTTCTAAAGAACTTAAATATGATTTTGCCACTCCTGCTTGTTCTGCTAATTCCGATAAGGACATTCTTTTCTCTAAACGTAGCTGCTTAACACGATCCCCAATCATACGCTCACTCACTTTCACTCTTAACGGTATGTATATTTATCATAGCATTTATAGATGAAAAGTTCCATATAAAGAACGAATTGTTCTATCCACTATGCTTAAATAGAGAGATGAATTTCATTTTTTGTTCATAATATTGAAATGTCTCATTAGTATTTACCCTTTCCTACATAAAATGAAACATTTTTTTAGTTGTTTTTCAATCCTTTTTAGACAATTTGTCTGAAAAAGAGTAGAATGGTAACGAATAATTTGAAAATGTTGGTGAATTACGTGTTGAATAAATATTATGTGATATTTGAGGAGCTTGAAGCTGCGATAAGAAATGGGAAGTACCCGCCAGATACTATTTTACCATCTGAAAATGAATTAGCAGAGCAATATAATACATCTAGAGAAACCATTCGTAAGGCTTTAAATATTTTATCTCAAAAAGGATATATCCAAAAGCTCAGAGGGAAGGGTTCCTTAGTTCTTGATTTAGAAAAATTACAATTTCCCATTTCAGGATTGGTTAGCTTTAAGGAATTGGCTGATAAAATGGGACATTCCTCTGTAACGATTATTGAGCGTTTTATGAATACACAGCCATCCTCGCTTTTACAAAAAGAAATGCAGCTTAAGAAAGAAGATTCGATATGGGAAGTTTTTCGAGTTAGAGAAATTAATCAGGAACGGATTATTCTAGATAAGGATTATATCGTTCGGAAGTATGTGCCAGGATTAACGGAAGAAATATGTAGAAACTCTATTTTTGATTATATAGAGAAGGAATTGAACTTAAAAATTAGTTTTGCTAAAAAGGAATTTACAGTGGAAGAACCGACAGAAGAGGACTATAATTTGCTTGATTTAGAAGGATTTCATTCCATTGTTGTTGTAAAAAACTATATCTATTTTGAAAATGCCACTTTATTTCAATTTACAGAGTCTCGACATCGACCAGATAAGTTTCGCTTTGTTGATTTTGCAAGGAGAAATGAAGCATAAAAAGAACGATAGCATGTTTTATTTTCTATCTATGGGGAACGTTACATATAGAAAATAGGAAAAGGAGATGCTATATATGAGTAAAAAAATTGCAACTTTAATTACTGATATGTTTGAGGATTCTGAGTACACAGAACCGGCTAAAGCATATAAAGAAGCTGGACATGAAGTAGTAACAATTGAATTGGAAGCTGGAAAAACAGTGGAAGGAAAGCAAAAAGAAGCGACGGTTAAAATTGATAAGGGGATTGCAGATGTGACTCCAGATGAATTCGATGCTTTATTTATCCCAGGTGGCTTTTCTCCTGATCAGCTTCGGGCAGATGATCAAGTAGTTGCCTTTACTAAAGCCTTTATGGATGCAAAGAAACCAGTCTTTGCAATCTGTCATGGCCCTCAATTGCTTATTACTGCAAAAGCGTTAGAGGGTAGAAATGCTACTGGCTATAAATCCATTAAAGTGGATATGGAGTATGCAGGTGCAACCTTTAAGGATGAAGAAGTAGTCGTATGTGGCGATCAATTAGTGACAAGTAGAACCCCAAAGGATATACCGTCCTTTACTAGAGAGTCTTTAAAGCTTTTAAATAAATAAGGAAAGTAAGATAGGAAGAGTCTGTACGTACACCTATTCATGATAAGGAGAATATAATCTTTTTATCATGAGTTGGAGTAGGTATAGGCTCTTTTTTGTGTTAATCTTAAGGAGAGATCATTGTACTTTTGGATTATTTGAAGCAATGCTTGTTGTTTTCCAAAACAAGTCAACGAAAGAATGGTAAATTACATTCTCACTTATAAGTAGCATACTTAATAAAAACCGCAAATAGGAAGAGGATATATCAGGGGGAATAGATGAAACCCTATTTTTTTAATCCTTAGCGGTAACTTTAGATAGAAAGAAGGATTGAAAATGATTGTTTTAAAATCGAAACGAGAAATAGAAAAAATGAAGAAGGCAGGCGAGATTCTGGTTGGTTGTCATAAAATGATTGCTAAGCTTGTAAGACCAGGAATTACTACTTTTGAAATTGATCAAAAGGTAGAAGCGTATTTAGCGGAAAAAGGGGCAACGCCTGAGCAAAAAGGGTATCGTGATTATGCATATGCAACTTGTGCAAGTATAAATGACGAGATTTGTCATGGCTTTCCAAGGAAAGAACCACTGAAAAAAGGGGATATTGTAACAATTGACATGGTTGTTAATTATAATGGAGCATTGGCTGATTCTGCATGGACATATGCGGTTGGAGAAGTATCAGCAGAGCTACAGAAATTAATGGATGTAACAAAAAAGGCATTGTATATAGGGATTGAACAAGCAAAACCAGGAAATCGAATCGGAGATATTGGATTCGCAATTCAACAGTATGTAGAGGAACAAGGACTTTCTGTTGTACGAGACTTTATCGGCCATGGCATTGGAAAAGTAATTCATGAAAAACCAGAAGTTCCTCATTTCGGGTTAGCGGGAAAAGGGCCACGTATAAAAGAAGGCATGGTATTCACAATCGAACCTATGGTCAATATTGGTGATTATAAAATGAAAATGGATAACAATGGCTGGACAGCAAGGACGATGGATGGCAAGCACTCTGCACAATATGAACATACGATTGCCATTACAAAAGAAGGACCTGTGATACTTACAGATCAAGATGCTTGATCTGTAAAAGCTACATATGAGAAGGCAAAAAACAATTGTTAATCTCTTGTAAGTTAAAATGAACTGGCTAAAAACAATAATCAGTGAGATGTGTCCACTGATTATTGTTTTCTTTATAGGTAAATTATTGCTTACGCAAGTTTCCTAATTCTTCAGCAATTGCCTGCATTTCATTTGGACTAAAAGAATCTCTTTTCATGACATGTTCATAAATTTCTTTAATTTCATCATAAAGATCTTCATCAAAATGAGTGGATTTAATGGCGCCGATGTTTAAAACCTTTAGCTTTTCTTTTATTTTTTCAATCATGAAATTTACGTTTTCTGTCGTTTTATTATCTAAATTCATACCTTTCCCCTTTCTTGGACAATAAAGTTGTTCTATTCATCTTTTCATGCAAACATAGAAATGTCAATATAGAGTATTAATCGCCAAAATAGATTGGTTATAATTACTTTAAAAGTAATCAAGTATGTAAATACAAAAATGGAGGAAAATAAAAATGAAAGTACGTGTTTTATTTATTTGCTTAGGAAATATTTGTCGCTCCCCAATGGCTGAGGCTGTATTTCGTGATTTAGTGGAAAAAGAAGGATTACAAGAAAAGATTGTTTGCGATTCAGCTGGAACAGGCGGATGGCATATTGGAAATCCGCCTCATCATGGAACAAGAGATATCTTAAAAGTAAATAAAATTAAGGATACGGGCATATTTGCTCGTCAATTAGAGGAAAAGGATTTAGAAGATTATGATTATCTAATTGCAATGGATAACAGTAATATTGCAAACATTAGAAAGCTAAATGAAATGTTAGATTATACAAAGGTTCGACTATTAATGGATTATACGCACCATGCTGTGGGAAAAGAAGTACCAGATCCGTATTATACGGGCAATTTTGAAGAAGTTTTTGCGTTAGTGAAGGATGGCTGTGAAGGTTTGTTACAAGATATAAAAAATAAGTATGGCTTGTAATCAAATCAATTCCATCCTTCATTGATTAAAAAAAGAAGGGTGGAACTAGTGGATGAAAATGAGTATATCAAAAGGACTTTTTATCGGGAGCCTTATTGGAACAGCCATAAGTCTATTGGACAAGCATACAAGGCAAAATGCCGTTACGAATATGCAGCATGCAAAAGATGTGGTAACGGATTATGAGCATATGACAACTAGCCTTAATAGTACTGCGGAAAAAATAAAAAGAACAGCGGTGAAAATTTCGGATGATGCAGTTTTTGTAAAGAAGCAATTGGAAGAATTAAAAGGGATAACACCAGTAGTAGCAGGCATCATTCACGATACGAAGGAAGCATTTTTCAATGGTGACACGAGAAATCAGGAAAGAAAGCTTGTTTCTAGCATTAACTATATACCTGAGACAGGATCAGAAAGAAGATAATATTTTAGAGAATTGTTCTCCTCCTTGCATTTGTTACTAAAATATAAGGGGAGTAATACTCGAGGGAAAAGGTTTAGATGTGCCTAAATGATAGGGAAATCGCTATTTCAATCTATCATTTAGGCATGTATGTTTGCCCAGTTTTTCTTCCTTTTCTCCTTAATAGATGCCTTTTTTTATCAGTGCCATATGTTTTAATAGGGCTGTAAAGGGCAATAGACATACATAAAAGAACTGTTAGGACGGTGATTTTGTATGGGAGAGGTCATTCCATTTATAAAGGTTCTCATCAAGAAAATCCAACAAGATAGTGTATTTGATCTTGCAGCACAGTTATCCTATTATTTTCTCTTATCTATTTTTCCGTTACTTATTTTTGTTATGACGCTCCTACCCTATCTACCGATATCAAAGGAAGACTTATTAGGAGTAGTCGATGGTTTTGCACCTGGAGATATCATGGATACGATTGAAACAAATATCGATCAAGTGTTGAGTAGAAATGTTAGTCTTTTATCATTCGGGATTATTGCAACAATATGGTCTGCTTCTAATGGATTAAATGCTATCGTAAAGGCACTAAATAAAGCCTATGATGTCGAAGAAACTAGATCTTTTATTGTTGCAAGGGGAATGTCTATTTTATTGACGCTTGGGATGATTGCAGTAGTGGTAGTAGCTTTACTGTTACCTGTGTTTGGAGAACAAATAGGGATGTTTTTATTTTCCCAATTTGACTTAACAGAAGAATTCTTATCGATGTGGAACACATTAAGGTTTCTTGCTTCTCCAATCATTTTATTTATTGTGTTTCTTGCTCTTTATTGGGTTGCTCCCAATAAGAGACTTAGATGTATTTCTGCTATTCCCGGAGCCATTTTCGCAGCGATTGGTTGGGTTCTTGCTTCTTTAGCATTTTCCTATTATGTAGGTAACTTTAGTAATTATTCGGCGACATATGGAAGTATTGGAACGATTATTGTTCTAATGATTTGGTTTTATATAACAGGAATCATCATTATATTAGGTGGCGAAATTAATGCCTACTTCACCGAGAGAAAGAAAGAGCCTTGTTAATGGTATCCGTTTTTTACCTTTATAAAAGGAGGCAATCGGAACAAACTATTAGAGGGGAAAACATTAAATAAGGGGGAACTTAGAATGACAAAGCATACAAAAAAAGATGGCGGTACTAAACAAAAAGGAAAAAGCAAGCCGAAGCATAAAACATCTGGATCTGCCAACGGGCAAAACGGCTATCACTAACTAAAAGAACTCCCATTATAGTATTCACTATGATGGGAGTTCTTTTAGATTAACAGGCGGAACTTTTCTTTAAAGTATTATAAGAAGAGCCTTAAGGGTATCGTTCTGATGAATTTCGCTCCATCGAATCCATATTGAAATTCGTCTCTTTAGAGCTGTTTGTATTAACTTTTTAACAACCGCAAGCTATTCAAAATAACCAAGATTGTACTTCCTTCATGTCCAATCACTCCAAAAGGAAGGGCAACGACTTGTAAGAAGTTCGAAACGATAAGAAGCATGATAACAGAGATAGAGAAGATAATATTCTGTTTAATAATTCGATTCATTCGTTTGGATAGATGAATCGCTTCTGCAATACGTGGTAAATCATTTTTCATTAATACGACATCTGCGGTCTCTAAGGCAACATCTGTTCCTTCTCCCATCGCAATCCCTACATTTGCTGTTGCAAGCGCTGGCGCATCATTAATTCCATCTCCTACCATTGCAACGATACCATATTTCTCTTTCAACTCTTTAATGGAAGTTACCTTCTTTTCTGGTAGGCATTCAGCAATATATTCATTAACATTGCTTTCTTTGGAAATGGCTTTGGCCGTTTTTTCGCTATCTCCTGTAATCATAACAGTATAAATACCGTTTTGCTTTAAGTGTTCAATTGCTTTTTTCGACTCTTTTCGGACTATATCCTTTAAGGCAATCAACGCTATTATTTCGTCATTTCGCTGGACAAATACAGCGGTTTTTCCTTCTTCTGATAACTGATTAAATATTTCATTCTGGAAATTTTTCGCTTCTTTTTCTCCAACAAAAGCGGCTTTCCCGATTTTCCATTCTGCATTATCCATCTTTGCAGTAACACCCCAGCCGGAATTATCCTGAATGCTTTCAGGCTGTTTTAACGGTTCTTTATATTTCTGCTCAGCGTATCGAACAATTGCTTTTGCTAAAGGGTGGTTCGAATGGCTTTCAATGCTAGCTGTTAATTGGATAATTTCTTTTTCTGAATATTCGTCATGAACAATCACATTTGTTACGACAGGCATACCTTTTGTTAACGTTCCTGTTTTATCAAAAGCAATCGCTTTTACATGGGCAAGATTTTCCAGATGAACTCCACCTTTAAAAAGGATTCCTGCTCTTGCTCCGTTTGATATCGCAGCAAGGGTAGCTGGCATAATACTTGCCACTAATGCACAAGGTGATGCTACAACTAAGAAAATCATTGCTCGGTAGAACGTTTCATTCCAAGACCAACCTAGAAAAAAATGAGGAAGGAACATAAGCAGGACAACAATTGACAACACTATTTTGACATAGGCCCCCTCAAACTTTTCGATAAATGCTTGAGAAGGCGATTTCTCACTTTGAGCAGATTGAATTAATGTAATAATCTTTTGGAATAGTGTTTCATCTGCATGTTTTGTAAGTATCACAGTAATAGATCCACTTAAATTTACCGTACCTGCAAACACCTCATCATTTATTTCCTTCGTTAACGGTATCGATTCGCCTGTAATGGCTGCTTCATCTATGGCAGTTGTTCCTTTCACAATTTTACCATCAACCGGGATTCTTTCACCTGGCTTAATTAAAATAGTGTCTGAGACGGTAAGAGAGGAAACAGGAACTATTTCTTCGCGACCATCAGGCTGTATTTTTACTGCTTCCTCAGGCTGTAAATTCATGAGCGCAGATATTTCCTTGTTGCTTTTATTCATTGTATATGTTTCTAACGCACCGCTTACAGCAAAGATAAAGATTAGTATGGCTCCTTCTGCCCAATAGCCGATAAGACATGAGCCAATCGCTGCAAAGATCATCAACATTTCCACATTTAATTCTTTATTTGCAATTGTCTCTTCGATACCTTCCTTTGCTTTGGCATAACCACCAATCACAAAAGCGAGCAAGTATAAAGCGATAGATAGATGCGAATAATCCAAGTGGTTTAAGATCCATCCTATCAAAATAAAAATTCCACTTATCCCAGCAGCAATAAGTTCGAGATGGGGAGCTAGCTTTGCAAATAAAGATGGCTTCACTTCTAAAGTTGATTGTACGAAGGATTTTAATTCAGTTTCTGTGGACATTTTCATTTCCTCCTTTAAATAACTAAATATTTTTGATTTCTTTATCTCTTATTGAGAGAGAGAATCAAGTTCAATACCCTTAAAAAACACGAAAGCTGCCACCTAAAAAGGTGACAGCAGAAAAAACAAATAGAAATAATTCTTTGATATTTAGTTGTATGTGTTTATCCTACCACATATCGTATGTGCTGAACATCATTTTGCTTCTGCCAAACGATGGTTTTTTCTTTCTTTTTTTCCAAAGATAAAAATCACCAAGCAAACAGCTAATAAGATGGTAGCTATCACTACAAAATAGCTAATATGCTGGAAATATTGAATAAATACTCCTCCTAAATAAGGGCCAATTAAACTACCGACACTAAAGGCCATACCGCATAGAAGATTTCCAGTAGGCAGTAGATTGGATGGAACTAAGTCAGTCATATAGCTAATTCCTAAAGAGAAGGTAGAGCCAACTGCCATTCCAGCAAGGAAAAGACAGATAATTAAACCGATTAAATAAGTCTCCAGGATGCTGGCAAAAGAAAAGCAGACAGTGCCGATAAATAAAATGGTTATAAGTGTCTGTCTTCTACCGAACTTATCGCTAATCATTCCTAAAGGAAGCTGAAAGACTATTGCACCGATGGAAAAGGCAGTAAGTAAAAACGAAATTTGGACAACTGTCAATTCGATTCTCAAACCATACACTGGAAAACTTGAATTTAAGCTTGATTCCAAAAATCCATAGGCAAGCGGTGGAAGAAAGGCAATCCAGGCATACTTCATAGCACTGGAAAAGCGTTTCATCGTATCGATAAAGGAATTAGTTTCTACCGTTTGCTCTGGAAAATCATTTTTAATCCATAAAATAAAGATCCATGCGATAAAGCACATAATGGATGAAAGAATGAAAGGAAGGGATTCATTAATTTTGATTAAAGGTGTTAATAATGGTCCCACTGCGAATCCTATACCAAAGAAAACCCCATATAGAGAAATATTTCGTCCCCGTTTTTCTTTAGGTGATGCTGTCGTTATCCAAGTTTGTGTAGCGAAATGAAGGGCGTGATCACCAATTCCGATACATAAACGAAGGAGGAACCAAAACCAAAAGGTCTTCCATAGTGGAAAAAGGGCTAATGAAAGGATGACAATCAACCCGCCGAAAACAATTACAGGTTTATAGCCATATTTACGCAAAGGATATTCCATAAACGGAGAAATCAGAAGAATTCCTATATAGAGTCCCACTGCATTTAAACCATTTAAACTAGAAGAAAGACCATCATTTTCAAAAATGACTGCTATTAATGGAAGCAGCATTCCTTGACTAAATCCAGAAATACTGACAATGCTAATTAGTACTGCAAATTTTTTACTGTTCATATTATTCTCCCCATTGATTTACCTGTTGTTTATATTTAGTCTCCCTAAAGATGTTAAATGGGATTGAACAGTAATGCAATAGATTTTTTAAAAGGGTTAAGAAAGTTAATGGACAAAAAGAAAAGCAGAAACATTTTTTTAGAGAATTGGTTATATTTGGGCAAAGTAGCTGTATAATAAGTTTAGCCTCCGGTTGGATGGGAAATTATATGAAAGTGATAGAAGAAAGGAAGCGAAAAAATGGTTAATAAAATATTTATGATTGCAGCTTTTATCGGGGTTCCAGTATCGATAATTGGCACATTACTCCATTGGTCAAGCATTGTTATGTTTGTAATTTACTGTCTTACAATCATCGCTTTATCTAGTTTTATGGGAAGAGCGACAGAAAGCTTAGCAATTGTTGCTGGTCCTCGAATTGGTGGATTATTGAATGCAACCTTTGGTAATGCAGTAGAATTAATCATTGCTATATTTGCATTACGTGAAGGTTTAACGGAAGTTGTATTGGCATCCTTAACTGGATCTGTTTTAGGGAATTTATTGCTTGTGGCAGGTTTGTCCTTCTTCATTGGGGGTTTAAAGTATAAGAGACAGCAATTTAATGTTTTTGATGCTCGCCACAATTCTGGTCTATTAATTTTTGCGGTAATCGTTGCATTTGTTATTCCAGAAGTATTTACGATGAATATGAATGAAGGAAAAACACTTTCTTTGAGTATCGGAATAGCTATTATTTTGATTTTATTATATTTAGGTGCATTATTGTTCAAGCTTGTAACTCATCGTGGAGTTTATCAAGTCGAAAAGAATGGCGAAGCTGGACATGGTCATGAGGAAACTCCAGAATGGTCCGTGAAAAAAAGCATCACCATTTTAGCAATCGCAACACTTGCTGTTGCTTATGTGTCCGAAAACTTAGTTCATACCTTTGAAGTAGTAGCAGAGTCCTTTGGATGGTCAGAGTTATTTATCGGTATTATCATTGTTGCTATCGTTGGAAATGCAGCAGAACATGCTTCAGCGGTTGTAATGGCCTATAAGAACAAAATGGATATTGCTGTGGAAATTGCAATAGGATCGACGCTGCAAATTGCCATGTTTGTTGCTCCATTATTAGTGCTAATCTCTTTATTTTTCCCGAGCGGAATGTCATTAGTATTTACACTGCCAGAACTTATTAGTATGGTAACAGCGGTGTTATTAATGGTGAGTATTTCGAATGACGGGGAAACGAACTGGTTTGAGGGAGCAACCTTATTAGCTGCTTATGCGATTATGGGGATTGGATTTTATTTGCTTTAAAACGTATAGGGAATATAGAGAAATAACAAGGCCTAGCCGCTTTCTTTACAGCGGCTAGGCTTTCTTTTGTAAATCCACCTCTTTATTAATCAAAATTAGTCTTTTTTAAGTATTCGTTGATTTAAATATGTTTTATAGGGAATCTATCATGTCGCTTCCATCGGATCACCAACCTCTTTCCTTTTATTGTTTGGATAAAATTCTGATTGATGAATATTCAAAGGTTTTTATTTTCCTCCTTTACTAAAATACAAGCGATCTAAAATAGCTACCCTCCTTTTATTTGATGGCTTTATTATACTATAATAACCGATAAATGTAAATATTCTGATTATTTTTTTGCGAATTTTGGACAAGTTTCCTATTTCTTATGCATATGTATGAAAGTAGCGATAAAAGCATGTATGAGGAAGGAGTAAAAAGGGGAATGTCATTGTTTTTTCGATGCGCTATCTATGTTGGTGGGCTTTTTATATTAGCATTTGGGGCTACGTTGACCATTAAGGCAAACCTAGGAGCAGGTCCTTGGGATGCACTCAATGTAGGACTATCTCATCTAGTGGGACTTACTATAGGAAGCTGGATTGTGATTATAGGAATCGTCCTTATATTCATTAATGCTTTTCTTTTACGCAAAAAGCCCAATTTATTATCACTTGCAACGGTATTTATTTTAGGATTTTTTGTTGATTTCTGGATGGCACATCTCGTCAATCAGCTTCATTATTTTATGTTTGCGAGCCAATTACTTTTACTTATTACAGGATTAATTATTATTGGTTTAGGCATAGCTCTTTATTTACAATCGGAATTTCCTTTAAATCCAATCGATCATTTTATGGTTACTATTCAAGAAAAATTTGGCGTAAATCTTATGACTGCCAAATTAATTGGAGAAATACTTGCGTTATTATTCGCCTTTTTAGTAAATGGCCCAATTGGACTTGGTACACTCATTATTGCTATTGGGCTTGGTCCTTCTATCCAATTTTTCCATCCGTATTGCTCGAAATTAACAGGAAAATTTGTAGTGAAATAGAAGTTAGAAAAAAATAATGTAATAATGGATAATCTAGGCGAACTCCGAAAAAAATAATTATAGTTATGGATGATTATTTGAAGGGAGTTCAAACATGCTATGTATAAGAAAATTACAATTGTGCTTTTATCTTTTTTCTTAATGCTTCCAATGTTAACTTATGCGGAAAAAGCAAAAGAGAAAGAAAAAGAGGAAAACCTACCGAAATCCAAAATTATTACCATACCTAATTCCGTTATGAATATAACAAAGGAAAATACGTATCCTAATCCGACTCAGGACGTGCCGAAGCTACAGCCTAGTGAATTAACGCAAAAGCTTATTAATTCTTCAAAGGTGAAAATCGACAATCCAGATTTAATCCGGATGCTGAATGAGTCTACGGTGAATAGTACGCCATTTGCTCTCGGCTATAAAGCGATTGTATATTTAGGACAGTGGCCCCTTAACTATGAATCAACAGAAACAGCACCGAATTGGGAGTATCAAAAAATAAATACTAATTTTTACGATAACCGTGGTGGCAAGTCCCCATATCAAATCCATTATGTACAAGAAGCACAGAAAACAGTAAGAGGTGGGTTAACTGCCAAGGTACCGAATGCGGAGCAAGTAAAGAAAATGATGTTAGTGAAAGCGACACAAAATTCAGGATTATCGCTTGCTTTTGAAACGGTAATTGGTACAGGGACTAAGAAGGATCAAATTTATAATATTCCTCCTAAAAGACTAGGATATTTATATGGATATGCTCCTGCTGTCAATGAAAAAGGGAAAGTGACATATGGAGAAGTTTATATCATGCTTAAAGGAAGCAAGAAATCAATAGTCGTTAAGAATGTAACTTCTCAAGGACTTGGTGCATGGATTCCAGTACAGGATCATGTTTCCTTTGGATTTTTGGCGAGCGAAAGGCCGAAATAAATAGGGAAAGAAAAGGCTGACTATTGGTTGTCAGTCTTTTTTTATGGGGGGGGAGATTTTGGAATGAATGGTGGGGGGGGAAGTAGTTTTGATGGGGAGGAAGAACGCCAAAAAAGCAACAGGAAGAGCAGAGAGTAGTTTTCAAAAAGCTGTTACATACTCAAAACCAATTAAAAAAGTGCCCATTCTTTCAAAAATGAGCACTGATTTCCTTTATCTACTAATTAATGCTTTTCTCGTAGTAAAATCAACATCTTGATAATAGCTATTTTTTACAAGTACGTTTGGACCGAGGCATTTGACAGCAGGGCAATGGCAATTTAATGAGCTGGCTAAATCAGTAGACAGCCATTTTTGAAAAATATCCTCTAAATTATCTTGTTGGATATTTCCAAGTGCTGGCGTATCGCCGAAGTCTGTCACAATAACGTCGCCGGTAAAAATATTTACATTTAAGCGAGAACGACCGTCTGGATCATTGCGAACCGTAACATTTTTGCTAGAATAAAGGCGATTTAAGAGCTGTAAGTCTTCTTCCTTCTTGTTACAAGGATAAAATGGAAGTGTACCAAATAGCATCCACACATTTTCATCACGAATATCTAAAAGATGGTTGATGCTGTCTCTAATTTCATCTAAAGACAAAGTTTCTAGAGCAGAAGCAAAATCTGATGGGTACATTGGGTGAATCTCGTGCCTTTGACATTTCATTTCTTCGACAATTTGTCGGTGGATATGTTCTAAATAAGGGAGGGTACGTTTATTAAGCATCGTCTCTGCAGAAACTACGACTCCTGCTTCTACTAATGCTCTACTGTTTGTAATAATGTTGTTAAATAGTTTGCCTCTTTGCTCATACGTTGGTTTTCGTGCCATCATGGCAAAGCCGCGTTCTGCAAATTCCTCTTCTGTTCCCCAGTTGTGGGAGATATGCAATACATCTAAGTAAGGAATTACTGGTACATAACGATCAAGTCCTAGTGTTAGATTGGAATTTAACTGTGTCTTTACGCCGCGACTGTGTGCATATTTAAAAAGCGGCACGACATAATTTTCCACAGATTTTCTACTCATCATTGGTTCTCCGCCTGTAATACTAAGGGAGCGCAAATGAGGAATTTCATCCAGTTTTTTCAACAATAAATCAATTGGCAAGGCATTCGGATCTTTGGGCTGGAGCGTATAACCAACAGCGCAATGTTCACAGCGCATATTACATAAGGTGGTTGTGGTGAATTCAATATTGGATAAAGTTAATTTTCCATGCTGTTCCATATCCATATAAGCTTCCCAAGGGTCAATGCTTGGAGTAATTATATTTTTTTCTGTAATCATTTTAAGCTCCTTTAAAAGAATAGTTAAACTATATCTATGTACAATTAAGGTATAGAATGCAATTTTTATCATTATCATGCCACGAAATGGCCCCTTGTCATTATTAAAGGAAAAATCCTATCTGTCAAATGTTTTTGTTTTAGGCTTTTATTGAAAAGTTTGTTGCTATCGCTCGCCGCCGAAAAACACTTCGCCTTCCATGGGGCTTGCGTATATTCCATAGGAGACTACGCGTATTTCGGCTGCTAATTTTTTTCAACTAATTCTTTTTTCCTATTGAAATCTTTTAGAAAACAGCTGTTTTAAATGATGCTTGTAGGGGAAAAGAAACAAATAATGAGAAGAAGGGAGATGGATGATATGTCTAATGCAACAAAGCAAGGAAATAAAATAGTAACAGGCTTAGTAATTGGAAGTGTCATTGGTGTCACGGTTTCTCTTATTGATCCAGCCACAAGAAGAAGAACAATCCAGAAGGTAGAACATGTTAAGGACACAGGCACTCGTTTTGTTCAAAACTATAAAGAAAATCCTGATGAGTTCAAGAGTAATTTTAAGGATAGAATGAGTATTTCTGCTGATACAATAAAGGAAATTGCGACAGAGACCCAAGGATTGTACAAGCAGATTCAATCTACCTTAAAAGAACGATCAAAGGATTTAAAAGAGATTTCAGATGATTTCAAACAGCTTTATTTTCAAACAATGAACCAGTATAAACGGATTACAAAAAAAATCATCATGACAAAAGATCAAATTATTGAATCATCCGATTTAGAAGAAAAGCCACAGCTTCCTGCTACAGCAGATAGAGAAGTGATGAAAACAGATACGGTACTTTCATAAGGCAACATGGAATAGCGTATATGGGGAAAGGAGCATCTAGATTGTATTGCTAGATGCTCCTTTTAGTCGTTATTTCAATTGCAGTCAACTAGTAAAACAATGGAATAAGGGGGTAAAAAGATAACACATGTGTAAAGCTATAATAAGGAAGGTTGCCGAATTGGAGAAAATTCGATACGATTATTAGGAAGTTTTGAAAGGAGAGAATACATTGGGGAGTTCTATTAATGATAAAAATGAGCAAGTTACTTTTTTAAAGACAAGATTAAATATGTTTATGGATGTACTAGATGCGATTGATCCAGAAGAAGCAGAATTAGAAGATATTGATCGTTTAATTGAAATGATAGACGAAATTGAATCGAAATGTAATGAATTTAAACATAGAGATATGTAATAAAGAGCTGCTTGGGTGAAAAATTCATCCAAGCATTTTTAATAGAGATTTTTGGGATATTTCTGTAAACGATTGCAAATCACTTCTCTAACGAAGGAGAGAAGAGTATAATTTTTAATAGGGAGTTATTTGAATGCAATAATAAAATTTGCAAGGATTCCTTGCATTTTTCAAATGAGGGGGAGAAGCATGTATTTTGAAAATCTTAAGAAGAGCATTTACGATTTAATTGTAGAAACATCGACCAATCTTCCGAAAGATGTACGACGGGCAATTGCGAAAGCTACAGCGTCAGAAAATGCTGGAACGCGTTCTGCGATGAGCTTAGCAACGATTACGCAAAACATTGGTATGGCAGATAAGGAAGTCTCACCTATATGCCAGGATACAGGGTTGCCAACTTTTAAAATTAAGACACCAATTGCTGTCAATCAGCTGGAAATAAAAGCAGCTATTTACGAAAGCATGGAACTTGCCACAAAAAATGGTAAGCTTAGACCGAATTCTGTTGATTCTCTTACAGGGGAGAATAGTGGAAATAATTTAGGGGCAGGTACACCTGTCATTAAGTTTGAACAATGGGAAAAGGATTATATCGATATTCGTTTAATTTTAAAAGGTGGCGGCTGTGAAAATAAAAATATTCAATACAGTCTTCCTAGTGAATTAGAAGGTTTAGGTCGAGCCGGACGCGATTTAGACGGAATCCGTAAATGTATTCTACATTCAGTTTATCAGGCACAAGGGCAAGGATGCAGTGCTGGTTTCATTGGTGTGGGAATTGGTGGAGACCGCTCTGCTGGCTATGATTTAGCGAAGGAGCAGCTTTTTCGCTCGGTAGATGATACAAACGATATCCCAGAATTAGCAGAACTTGAAGACTATATAATGGAAAATGCCAATAAATTAGGAATAGGTACAATGGGATTTGGCGGGGAAACAACACTTTTAGGCTGTAAAATTGGTGTGATGAACCGGATTCCTGCAAGTTTCTTTGTATCTGTTGCTTATAATTGCTGGGCATTCCGCAGATTAGCGATTTCTGTAAGTCCTGATACAGGTGAAATCAAGGAATGGCAATACCAAGAAGGGGATAAAATTAACTTTAAGGCAGAAGCTGATGAGCAGGATGAAGCAGCTGCTACAGAGGAAGTTATTACACTCCAGGCACCAATCAGTGAAGAGGCTATCCGTCAATTGAAAGTTGGAGACGTAGTTGAAATTACGGGCATGATGTATACAGGCAGAGATGCTATTCATAAGTATTTAAGTACAAATGATGCGCCAATTGATTTAAATGGGCAAATTATATACCATTGTGGACCAGTAATGCTAAAAGATAAGGATGGAAATTGGCAGGTTAAAGCAGCTGGACCGACAACGAGTATTCGAGAAGAGCCTTATCAAGGGGACATCATGAAAAAATTTGGCATACGAGCCGTTATCGGAAAAGGCGGTATGGGGGCAAAAACATTAAAAGCGTTAGAAGAACATGGCGGCGTCTATTTAAATGCCATTGGAGGAGCGGCTCAATACTATGCAGATTGCATCAAGTCAGTAGAAGGGGTAGATCTTATGCAATTTGGCATACCAGAAGCAATGTGGCATTTAAAGGTAGAAGGATTTAAAGCCGTAGTTACTATGGATGCCCATGGCAATTCACTGCATAAAGATATTGAAATGTCTTCCTTAGAAAAATTAGCACAATTTAAAGAGCGTGTATATAAATAAATTTTGAGAAAAACGGCTGTATATTAGCCGTTTTTTCTCTACCATTTCGTTGTTTTTTATTACCAAGAATGAATTCCTCCAGCCTACAGAAAATAACAAAAGGAATGTAAGGCAAAGGAGGAATTTCATTGAAATTGGCCATCAAAACGTTTATTTTCTTTTCTGCTCTTTGTTTCATGTCACTTCCTGTTTTAGCGAATGTATCCAATAAACCGCTAAGCTGGGGATTTAAAAAAGGGGTAAATGAGCAGCCGGCAGAAGCGGGAAAAGAATTAGATGAATTACTTGAAAAATATGGTGCTTACTATAAAGATACAAGCGAAAAGAAGGTACTTTACTTAACCTTTGATAATGGTTATGAAAATGGTTATACAGGTAAGATACTAGATATATTAAAAAAGGAAAAAGTGCCAGCAACCTTTTTTGTAACAGGTCATTATTTGAAAAGTGCTCCTGATCTTGTAAAAAGAATGGCAGCAGAAGGACATATTATTGGCAACCATTCTTACCATCACCCAGATTTTACACAAGTAAGTGATGAAAAGCTAAAACAGGAGCTTGAATCAGTGGTAACAGAGACAGAGGCACTAACAGGGAAAAAAGGGATGACCTATTTACGACCTCCCCGTGGGATTTTTAGTGAGAGAACATTAAAGCTTGCGAAAGAACTTGGCTACACGCAAGTATTCTGGTCCCTTGCTTTTGTGGATTGGAAGACAGATCAGCAAAAAGGCTGGCAATATAGCTATGATAATATTATGAAACAAGTTCATCCAGGCTGTATTTTATTGCTTCATACTGTCTCGAAAGATAATGCAGATGCATTGGAACAAGCAATTAAGGACTTGAAAAAAAGAGGCTATACGTTTAAAAGCTTAGATGATTTAACAATGAAAAGAGAAATGGATGAAGGAATATTCCATTAAATAGTGTTTCCCCGCCCGAATAGAGCTCCCCTCCATTTGGGCTTTTCAATGGATTTGTACACCTCTAATTATGCTATAATAAAAGTAAAATGAGAACAGGTGATGCTATTTGCATACAATTAACATTCCAGGACCATATAATTTTGATTTGGTATTAAGTCGGCTAGCATTGGACCCATTGCATGTCCTGAACAAGGAAGAAAGATGGGTCAAAGTACCAATTCGTATACATAAAAAACCGATTGTAGTGAAAGTACAAGCAACTGGAACAACGGATAACCCAACCTTTCTGGTAGAGCTTGATGAGGTGGACACATCCATACATGAGCTCATTAAGAGAGAAATCTGTAGAATTTTCAGATGGGATGTATCCTTGCAAGCCATTCATGAACATTTTCAAAAATCAAATTTAAAGCAAATTTTTGAAGAGCATTATGGCACGCCAATTGTGTTGGATTTTCACCCATATAATAGTCTTGTGAAATGTATCATTCATCAACAGCTGAACCTTAAATTCGCATTTACTTTAACACAAAGATTTGTTACTACTTATGGGATTAAAAAAAATGGTGTTTGGTTTTATCCATTGCCTGAAACGGTAGCAAGATTGACTGTGGAAGAATTGCGAGCCCTTCCATTTAGTACGAGAAAAGCAGAGTATATTATAGATCTATCAAAAGAAATTCAGAAAGGTAATTTACATATAGACAGCCTATATGAAAAGTCGGATGAAGAAATTATGGCAGAACTCCTACGTTATCGGGGTATTGGTCAATGGACAATTCAGAATGTATTGCTATTTGGTTTAGGGAGAAATAATCTTTTTCCCCTAGCAGATATCGGTATTCAAAATGCCATCAAGAAACTCTTAAAATTAGAACAAAAACCAACAAAAGAGGAAATGGAGGCAATGCTTCCAAAATGGCATCCATATTTAAGCTATGCTTCCCTTTATTTGTGGAGAAGTATTGAATAGGGAGTGAATTTCCTTTAGTCGTTTAATAATAGTAATTATGGTAAAATATAAGCTAAATAAGCTGATTATTTAAATAGTTTGAAACGAGGAAAGTAAATTGCAGAAGAAAACACAGAAAAAACAAAAGAAGCTTCTTATGGCTTCACGAGCACTATTAGTGATAATTGGTGGAATTATCACAGGGTATGGACTAGAAGCAGTCCTTATTCCAAATGCAGTCTCTGATGGAGGAGTTACAGGTTTAAGTATCGTTGGTTCTCAGTTAACTGGATTTCCCCTCGGGATTTTAATTGGAATATTAAATATTCCCTTTATATTTTTAGGATATAAACAGATAGGGAAAAGTTTTGCTGTATATTCCGTTATCGGCATACTATCTTTAGCTGTCAGTACAAGTTTAATGCATCATGTTCCAACAATAATTGAAGGAGATACCCTTCTGATAACGGTTGTTGGTGGGATTATCATCGGTTTTGGAATGGGTTTAGCCTTACGTAACGGTGGGGCATTAGATGGAATTGATATGTTAGCTGTATTGCTTTCAAGAAAATTACCATTTGGAACAAGTGATTTAATCTTATTTTTAAATATGTTTGTTTTTATTTTCGTGTCTACGGTATTTGGCCTCCAAGGAGCTATTTTATCCGCTATCGCATACTTCATTGCCTCTAAAGTAATCCATATTGTAGAAGAAGGTTTAAGTGGATCAAAGACATTTAAAATTATTACAGAAGAGCCGGAAATAATGGTAGAAACGATTCGTGATCGCTTAGGACGTAGTGCTACCTATACGCTTGCGGAAGGCGGATATTCTAACGAACAATTTAAAGAAATCACCTGTGTAGTCAGCCGCATGGAAGAAAGAAAAATGAAGGAAATAATACATGAATTAGATCCTAAAGCGTTTGTCGCTATTTACGATGTTTCAGAAGTAAAGGGCGGAAACTTTAAAAAACGGGATATTCATTAATAGAAAAGGAAAGCTAGTTGTGAAAAAAACTCGGCTTTCCTTTTTTGCGTTTTTAATTAAAACACATTCGCTTTTATATGAACTAGCTTATAATTTTAATGATGGTCCAAAGAATTCATAATGAATATGCGCATCATCGATACCATTGTCTTTCAAGCCTTTTACTACTGTCTGTAAAAATGGAACTGGTCCACAAACATAGTAATCCCCTTCTGCAACGATTGCACTTTCTTTTAGCCATTCTGAGTCAATGTAGCCAGCCTTCTTAAAGAAAGGATTTAATTTATCCTTCTCTGTTGGATTTTCGTAAATATAAGAAAGCTGGAAGTTAGTGATTCTATCTTTTATACTGATTAACTCCTCATTAAATGCTTGGATAGCGCCGTTTCTTGCAGAATGGATAAAGTTTACCTTTCTATTTGGCTGCTCTTCGGCAATTGTTGCTACCATACTCATAAATGGTGTAATACCAACACCACCACTGATAAAAACAATAGGGCTTTCTTCTTTTATTAGCGTAAAATCGCCAGCAGGTACAGTAACTTCTAACGTATCATCTACATTTATATCACTATGTAGATAATTAGATACTTTTCCATCCGGATTTTCTACTGACGCTTCTTTTTTGACAGAGATTCGGAAATATTCTTTATTACTTGCACTTGATAAGCTATATTGGCGATTAAATAAGAATTTCTCTCCAGGAATTGATAAACGGATTGTAATATATTGACCTGCTTCATAGGCTGGTAAAGAGCTTCCGTCTGCTGGAGCTAGGTAAAAGGAAGTAATCACATCACTTTCTTTTACCTTTTTGATAATTTTAAATTCCTTATAATCAGACCAACCACCACTTTTAGTAGCACTTTCTTCATACATTTGTTTTTCAATATCAATAAATACTTGTGCAATTGCACCATATGCATCAGCCCAAGCTTGGATAATCTCATCAGTAGCAGCATCCCCTAGAACTTCCTTGATTGCTTTTAATAGAAATTCACCAACAATTGGATAATGCTCTGCTTTAATCATTAAACTGCGGTGTTTGTGGGCGATTTGTTTGACAACTGGTATAATGGTCTCGAGTCGATCAATATTTTGTGCTGCTGCTAATACGGTATTAGCGAGAGCGGTTTGTTGACGTCCCTTTGCTTGATTAGCATGGTTGAAAATATTCAGAAGTTCAGGATGAGCCGAAAACATATTTTTGTAGAAAACAGTAGTTATTTGTGTACCATGGACTTGTAATACTGGTACAGTAGATTTAATAATCTCCATTGTTTTTTGTGATAGCATTTTTATAACCTTCTTTTAAAGTAATATTTTAAATACATCTTTTATGATAAAAGTCTGTCAACATAAAAGCAAGATTTTAAATACATCTTTTTCACTGTTTTTAACATGTTTAACAAAATGTTCACATTTTCACTATCAAAACCGTAAAAATAACAAAAGGAGATAGAGTTATGCGGTTAACTAATTATTCTGATTACTCTTTGAGAGTATTAATCTATTTGGCAACACAAGAAACGTCCAAACTTACAAATATAAAAGAAATATCCGAAGTTTATCAGATATCAAAAAATCACTTAATGAAGATTATTTTCAATCTCGGAAAACTAGGATATATCGAAACAATTAGAGGCAGAAGCGGTGGCTTTCGCTTAGCAAAGGATCCAGCTGACATCAATATAGGAGAACTTATCCGCAAAACGGAAGAGAATTTTTATTTGGTTGAATGCTTTGAGGATAAAAATGCATGTGTGATTACGCCGGTATGTTCGTTAAAACATGTCCTGAACAATGCATTAGAACAATTTTTCAAAGTATTGGACCAATACACACTTGCAGATATAGCGGAAAATCAGGTGATGCTAAAAGACTATTTTGCCATGAAACAAAAAACAAGTTCAGATGAAGATTGAATTTGTGTGTTATTCTGCTGAGTATTCTATCGTTTCTATTTATCAAGTCAATTAATATCCAAATAGAAAACGCAAAGAAACTGGAATGGTAAATCAGCTTCTTTGCGTTTTTTATATTTCTTTACTTATTCTTCTGTTTCATTCTCTGCTGGTGTTTCAGTTTCCCTATCTTCTGTTTGATCATCATTTTGGTCAGAACAGCCAACTTACATTCCTGTGAAAAGTAAAGCGGTCATCATTCCAAATGTTAACTTTTTAAAATTCAAAAGAATCACCTCAACAAAGTAATTTTTCGTACTACCCTAGTCTATAAAAGTATTATTAACCTACTATTAACTCAGTGCTAAATCATGTAATTATTTGCAGTGCTATTTACCTAAGGAATGTATTTTTTCTATTAGATGGGAATTTATTTCAACATCCACTCATAATAGAAACTGGATATTTTATCGCAGAAGCATTAGTATATGAAGAAGACAGAATGAGGAAAGATAATAGTAAATTTTTAATAGAAGATAATAGGAGTTATTATAGATGAAAGATAAACAGCAAAATACGGTGGCAAAGTTGAAGGTAGGACAAACCTTTCCATTAACAATCAAGCGATTAGGCATAAATGGCGAAGGAGTCGGCTATTTTAAAAGACAGGTTGTATTTGTGCCAGGTGCTCTTCCAGGAGAAGAAGTAGTAGTGGAGGCAACAAAGGTTCAGCCTAAGTTTTCGGAAGGAAAGGTAAAGAAGATAAGAAAATCTTCCCCCTTTCGCGTACAGGCACCATGTCCCATTTACGAGCAATGCGGTGGATGTCAGCTTCAGCATTTAGCCTATGACCAGCAGCTACAGGAAAAAAGGGATATCGTTATCCAATCATTAGAACGTCATACAAAGCTGAAAATCGATAAATTAGATATTCGCCCAACCATCGGAATGGAAGATCCATGGAACTATCGCAATAAGAGCCAATTCCAAGTGGGACAGCAAAAAAATGGCGCAATCATTGCAGGTCTATACGGACTTGATTCCCATCGTCTAATTCCAATTCAGAATTGCATGGTACAACATCCGTTAACGAACAAAGTATCAGAAGAAGTTCGCAAAATCTTAGAAGAATTCCAGATTCCAATCTATGACGAACGCAAGCAAAAGGGAATCGTTCGTACGATTGTTACGCGTGCTGGCTTTGAATCTGGAGAGGTTCAAGTTGTACTGATTACAACGCAAAAAGAAATGCCAAGAAAAAAACTAGTGATGGCCGAAATCAAAAAAAGATTACCAGAAGTGAAATCATTAGTCCAAAACATAAACGGCAACAAAACTTCCCTTATTTTTGGAGAAAAAACAATTCACTTAAGTGGGGAAGAGGTTATCCAAGAAACACTAGGAGATTTAAACTTCGAGCTGTCTGCAAGAGCGTTCTTCCAATTGAATCCTATGCAAACAGTAAAGCTGTATGATGAAGTCAAAAAAGCAGCTGCTTTAACAGGGAAAGAAAAGATTGCCGATGCGTATTGCGGAGTTGGAACAATAGGCTTATGGCTAGCAGATGGCGCAAGCGAAGTCCGAGGGATGGATACGATCGAAGCTGCGATTACAGATGCACAAAAAAATGCAGATAAACACGGTATCGAAAACGCAACCTATGTAACAGGAACAGCAGAACACTGGCTGCCGAAGTGGGTAGAAGAAGGGTGGCGTCCTGATGTGGTTGTAGTCGATCCGCCGAGAACAGGCTGTGATCGTAAGTTATTAGATGCGATTAAAAAGGTTAAACCGAAGAAGTTTGTGTATGTTTCTTGTAACCCATCTACTTTGGCGAAGGATATTGATTATTTATCCAAGGATTATAAGGTGGAGTACTTGCAGCCAGTGGATATGTTTCCGCATACGGCGCACGTTGAATGTATCTCGCAACTCATTTTAAAAGAAGGCAACTAACCCTTGTGGTGGTTGCCTATTCTCGTTCTTCGAAAGGATTTACGAAGTTGTAATGAATTCGTAGATTACCTTCTATGCTACAGGTTATTTTATTCACCAACGAGTGCAAGATTGAAGGAGTTAAATCATCTAGTAATGAAACGTCTTTAAGCTTCTTGCCTAAATCAATTGTATAGTTCTCACTTTCACACTCTTCAAGCCTTTCTTGATACTCAATCTTGGCTGTTTCGAGTTCAGCTACTTCCTGATCTATCTGCTTTCTATATTCAACCAGTTCTTCTCGAGATATAATTTGGTCAGCATACATATCAAGGTAATCTTTCTTTCTAGAACGTAATTTCTTTGCTTTATTTTCGATTTTTGTCAGCTCATTTTTAAACAGAGTTTTTTTCTGATCAAGCCTCGTTTGTAGGCTTCTTAAGAACTCATCATCTTGAATGGATTTAAATAGCTCGCGTAAATCTTCGGTGATTATGTGTTTTAGTTCTTTTTCTCGGATAACTACTCGATTTTCACAGAAAGCATCTCCGTGTTTAATATTGCCGCCACACCTATAACCTTTTTGATTAGCTTTGAACCACATTCCCTTTTGGCAATGTTCACAGAACAAAACATTTGTAAATAAATGTTTTTTAGGAGCTGTACTTGTACGTGTTCTTGTTTGAAGCATCTTTTGGACAGCCTGGAAAGTATCTTTCGCGATGATTGGCTCGTGAGTGTTCTCTTGGATTGTAGTTTGGTCTTCGCCAAGAACCCTTCGCTTTGTTGTTGTAACCGAAACAGTTTCAGTTCTGTTCTGAACAAGATCACCACAATAATGTTGATTGTTTAAAATGTTCTTTATTGTGGATGCGTGCCATAAAGGTGATGCATTAGACTTTCCTGCAATTTGAGAAGGAGTTGCAATTCTTTCAGCTGTGAAAGTTTTGGCAATTGAATCCATTCCTTTACCATCGAGGTATTCTCTAAAGATCCGTTTAACAATTTCCGGTGTATTATCGTCACGAATTCTCAGCTTACCGTTGTCTGAGTAGTATCCATAAGGTGGATTGGAACCTACAAATAAACCTCTTTTAGCTTTTGTAAGTTTGGCAGCCTTATTTCTTCGGCTGCTATTTGCTGACTCATTTTCATACAACCAAGCAAAAAGACCAAAATTTTGTACGTCCCCGGTAATTGTATTAATAGAGTTATCAAGGCAGACAATATGAATGTTATTAACTAAGCAGGTATCTCTTAATTCGTAAGACAATCTGCCGTTTCTAGCTAATCTGGAAAGTTCCTTAGCTAATATCACATCATATAAACCAGCCTTACCGTCTTCAATTAGTTTCTTTAAGCCGGGACGGTTCCCTTTTGTTCCTGATTGCTTGTCAGTATAGATCTCTACGATCTCCCAATTATTCTGGGCAGCATAATTTCGAAATAGATCGATCTGGTTATCGATAGAAGTTCTTTGTGTCTCCAGATCAGTGGAAACACGAGCATAAATTGCACATCTCAAAACACGATCACCACCATAAGTAGTAAAGTAATGAGATGTTGGTGGGTTTGTATGCATAGTATTGACCACATTCAATGGTCTTATCTGAGTTGCTAATGAATTCATTGTGAAGTCTCCTTACTGTTCATTTATCTATGTATAAATTTCGATATTCCGTCCATACTAATAATAATTTTTCGGTAATCCGTCCGTAATGGTATACCAATCTGGACAAAGTACCGAACAAGCCTTTAACGAAACCCCTAATTATAGGGGTTCTGGTTAAAGTTAATAAAGGCGGTATTTTTGGAACAGCTAACTGTTCGGTTTTTTGTCCATTGAACATCATTTACATTTCGGTATTTCATCCACTAAGTGAATCAATAAGGTCGGAGAAAATATTTTGTTTGAAATGCAATTCCGCCTCCTTGTCAGTAGAGAGAACAAGACAGTCTACAAAATACAGGATGATTAGTCTTTTTTCATCTGATCCTAATCGATGGTCTAGTATTTCATTGAATCTAGGAAAGAACTGATCCATTTCCACAAGTTGATAATTACGCTCTAAGGTTTCTAGGCAGCTTGTGTATTCTTTCAAAGAATATTTATGTTGTTTGATAAACTCCATAATTTTAAGTTCAAGTTCTCGATCTTCTAGATTTCTTGCTAACATTAATTTTTCTTCGAGTTTTTGTAAGAGATTTTGATTTGAATCAATAGTTGATTCAACTGCTTCACTCATTTCTTCAATAAAAGCCAATGTCTTAGGTTTTATCTGGGTTGTTGAAATTGAGTTCTTTACACGATTTAGTATTTTTGGGATAAACTTGTCGTGAAGATCTTGGGTGCCAACTTTATATCCGCAGCTTTTACATACATAGTATTGATAGTCGTATTTGGAACCATTTCTTTTAGTAGAGCCATTCTGTGTGCTTAAAGACTTATTGCAATGTCTGCATTTCACTTTGTTTAAAAATAAAAAAGGTGTATCTATCCGGCCGAATGTTTTTTGCAAATGATTGTTTTGTTTAATTAATTGAGGCAGGAATTTGTTGATGATAGGTTGATGTGATTCTTCAAAAATGAATTTCTTTTGCCCATCATCATTCCTCTTATGTACATTCCAAATTAATTTACCTGTATAAACTGGATTTTTAAGTATGTTTTCAACTGTGCTAGACCGCCATATACCGCCTTTTGGAGAAGGAATCTCTGCTTCATTTAAAAATGTAGCTATTTTTTGTAAGGATTTCCCCCAGCTTGACAGGAAAAAAATAAAAGATACAATTTCAGCATTTTCATTGGGTTCCAAATGTTGTTGGTGTTTTTGTTTTTTTATCTGGTTATATCCATAAGGAGTTTTTGATCCGGGTCTAAATGTTTCTTTACTTTCTAAAAAAGTTGTTAAATTACCTACTGCACGCTCAGATTTTACTTCTGATTCGTGTTGAAATAACAAGAAATTCATTTTGATACTAGTATCTTCAAGATCAAGAGGTTTATTAAAATCTGTTGTGTAGATCTCAAGTTCCGGGAGCTTTGCTAGCATTGGGCGATAAAAATCAATAGTGAATGAATAACCAGTACGATCCATACGAGAAATATCGTGGAAAATAACGGTTGGTATATTCATTTCAACCATTTTCTCGCCCAGTTCCATTAATTTTTTCCGTTGAGCTGCACGTTTGGAATATGCACTTGTAACGTCTTCGATGTAAATCAGATGATCAGGGACAGATAGTTGATTCCGCTTTGCGAATTCTTTAATATGCTGTTTCTGGATTTCAACACTGTTATTTTCTTGTTGTTTATATGAGGAACGGCGAATATAAGCAAACGAAATTCTCAAGATTAACTATCTCCTTTCACGTTGTTAAAATGGATGAGGTTGTTAACAAATCTCTGATCAACACAGTATTGGTATAGTATAATCCCGTAACTTTTTCTGTAAATGGGTTCAATAATATCCACAGGGTTAAAATTGTTAAGAACAAATTCCTGAGTTTTCGATTGTAGACTAATTAGTTTATTGGACAAAAATTTTGTTTTTGTTTTTTCTCATTTCTATTGACCCCGATCCTAGAATAAGCAAAACATTTCATAATAACTTCTCTCCTTTTAGTACATATTGAGTCTGTAAATCTGAAAGGTAATCAAATTTATTAACCACAAGGTTTACCTCATTCGGATAAACATATAATTTCCCTAACAGCATTGAAACAAGAAAATAAGGGTTTGATTTTCTGCATTTGTGTAGGTAATCTTTGACCATTCTCACCAAGGTTTCATTTTCAAATAATAGAGCCTGTTTTTCTTCTATTTGGTTAAGGAAGTCGATTTGTGTCTTTTCTAATTTAGTTAATTCAACATAGTGAGGATGCTGTCTCCAATGAGTAAAATCATCAGTCTCTAAAATGACTTTCTCCATCACACTATGTTTTTTTAATTCCAATGATCTTAGTTCTGCATTCACATTTTTGTGAATTAAATGGAAGAAATGCCTTGAATCCTTAAGAAGTAGTTCTGTATCTAGGTGCTCAATGATTTTCTCTAGAGATTCGGTAATAATTAGAATTAAATCTTCTGTTTCTATTAAAGTTTTTGAATGTTTTCGTGAGCAGGAATACCAGGCTTTTTCAGTAGGAATATCCATATGAAATTTCATCGGTTTTCTACAAATCCCGCAACACACATCGTAAATATCTTGATTGATTAAAGACCGCTCAATATCTTGATAAGATAAAAGTAAGTTATTGTGAGCTTGCAACTCTTTGAAGTCCTCATACGTTAAATAAGGCTCTATATGTGAGAGTTTGTTCTTTCCGTTTGTTAAGTCAAATCCGGCATAAAAAGGGTCCTTAGCAATTTTTAATAGTTGCTTTGTAGTAGTTTTAAGGATTCTTTTATATTCGTTTAAAGTAACTTCTAAATTTTCAAGAGAAGTAATTCCTTTAATTGCTGAAAAGAATTGGAGTAATGCATCCTTTTTACTTGGATCCTTAATGTACTGCTTGGTCTCTTTTAGTTTTATGTATCCAAGTTTACGAGGGGGATATCTTTTTCTCGCTTCTTCAGTTCGCCTCGCAATGTTCTTTCCCTCAACATCACTTACAATGTTCATAACTCCCTCAAGAAGTGTGCTATCTGTTGCCTGCTGATGTCCGGGTGATGTAAAGAAGATATCCACGTTATGTTTTTTGCACAGAGAAACAAAATAATTTGACTCATAAAAGTCGCGGAACAATCTCGTACGGTCAAAGGCGTAAACAATTTCAACTTGATTATTAATAATTAAGTTGATGAGTTTTTTCATCTGTGGCCGTTGCTCAATGTTCAATTTGTTAGCGGAAACTCCATCTTCGTTCAAAATTAAGATCTCTTTATCTATGTACTTTTCTCTGTACAAAGCATCAGCAGATTCCTGCATAGCTAAATCTTGCGTGATGGTACTAACTCTGCGAAAAAATACCTTGTATTTAATTTTGCTTTGTATTACTTGAACCACTGTCCTCTCTTCCCTTCAATATATTTTGATAAAGTAACTTCGCTTGTAATCTATGATGAACGTCTAATTGCTCGACAATTATTCGCTGGATTAAATGCTGCATCCAAATATCTGCTATAGGGTTCATCTCAGATTCCGTTTGAATATTAATTTTCTTCCGCATAAACACACCTCCGTTTTTCATCTTTGACGGAAAGGGGTGTGTTTTATACGGTTAAGAGTAAATTCTTATGATTCAAGGTCATCAAATACAAAATCAAATCTTAGCTGTACAGATTCTTCTGCATCAGTGTCCTTAACAAATATTTTGATAATTCCTTTCTCCTGACCGGGGAAAAACTTAATGTTATCTTCTTTCATTGTTTATACCTCCAGATTTATAGGCTAGAAATTGTTCAAGTAGAAATGGTGATAAGTAGCCTTCCTCCTGAAGCCTTACTAATTTTTCTGTTAGGTTATTAGAATCTAATCTCTTTAATTGAAAATCTTGTTCTGTATGTCTCAAGCACATTCACTTCCTATCTGATCTTTCTTATCTATTAGAGTTTTTTCATAAGCTGGTTGATCTAACATTCTTTCTAACTCAGTAACTAATAAATCTTGGATAATAGTCCTTGCATTAAGGGCATTTGCTTGAGATGCGTAATAGCGTGTAACTTTCAAAGTTCTCTCCCCTTGTTCTATTGATGTATGGTAAGAAATAAGAAGTAACTTAAGCTCAATACTTATTCTTGTATGTAAGTGTTATATTATTGGCTAAATTACTGCTGAATTTCTCGCTTTAAAATTTTCAAACGGATTATATTCTTTAATTTTTTTGAAAACCAAGGTTTTGGAGAAAAAAATAAAAAAAATTGAATTTAGGTAAAAAGAACTATATGTATGGACGGTAGTAGTGGGTTTACCATTATATTTCCAAGAAGAGATATAGTATAATAGAACTTACATATGCTTATATGATTCTTAATTTATGAGGTGTAATAATGATTACGGGAGAATTGAAGAATAAAGTAGATAAAGTCTGGGAGACATTCTGGACAGGTGGGATAACAAATCCTTTAACTGTTATTGAGCAGTTTACATATTTGTTGTATATCAAGGGCCTAGATGATAACGAAAAGAAAAAAGAAATGGATGCAGAACTTTTAGGAATAGAACACGAAGGAATTTTCCCAGAAGATAAGCCACAATTGCGTTGGTCTATTTTTTCTAATATGGGACCGGACGAAATGTTTAATGTGGTATCCCAGGAAGTTTTCCCTTTTATCAAAGGCCTTGGTGGAAAAGGTTCTGTGTACTCTAAATTTATGAAGGATGCTATTTTTGTAATGCCGACACCTTCTCTCTTAGCAAGAGTAGTAGCAGGAATAAATGGATTAATGCAAGCCAGTAATACAGATGGTAAAAAGGATACTCTAGGTGACTTATATGAGTATTTACTTTCAAAACTTGCAACAGCTGGTACAAATGGTCAGTTTAGAACCCCACGTCATATCATTGATATGATTGTTAATTTGATGAAGCCAACGCCTGAAGACATTATCGTGGATCCAGCAGCGGGGTCAGCAGGATTTCTTGTTTCTGCTGGAGAGTATTTAAAAGAAAATCACAGTGATATGTTCCTGGTCCAAAGTCTGAGAGAGCATTTCAATCAAAGAATGTTTCACGGATTTGAAATGGATGGGACTATGCTTCGTATCGGGGCAATGAATATGATGTTGCACGGCGTAGATAATCCAAATATTGCTTATCGTGATAGTTTATCAGAACAGAATAAAGATACTGAACAATATACTCTAGTATTGGCAAATCCACCATTTAAGGGTTCTTTAGATTACGAGTCTGTTGCAAACGATTTATTAAAAATTACTAAAACAAAGAAAACCGAACTTTTATTCTTAGCACTTTTCTTAAGAATGTTAAAAAAAGGCGGACGTTGTGCATCAATCGTTCCTGACGGTGTCCTATTCGGAAGTTCAAATGCTCATAAGTCTATTCGGAAAGAAGTAATAGATAATCATAAATTAGAAGCTATAATATCTATGCCATCAGGAGTTTTTAAGCCATATGCAGGAGTCTCTACAGCAATAATGATTTTCACAAAAACAGATGCTGGTGGAACAGATAATGTTTGGTTCTATGATATGAAATCTGACGGATATTCACTAGATGATAAACGTATTCCTATAGAGTCTAATGATATACCAGATATTTTAGCTAGGTTTGAAAATTTAGAAAATGAAACGAATAGAAAACGTACCGAACAATCATTCTATGTACCTGTTGACGATATCCGCAAAAATGGCTACGACTTATCAATTAACAAGTATAAAGAGATTGTATATGAGGAAGTTGAGTATGAATCCCCCAAAATTATCATTAATAAGATTAAGGATTTGGAGAATGAAATTAATACCGGTATCAATGAGTTGGGAGCATTATTAAATGAACAAATATAAAGTTTACGATCTTTTAGTAAATGTGATTAGTGGTGAATGGGGGAATGAACTTAACGGAAAAGAAGGCGTAAAAGTTATTAGAACTACTAATTTTACAAATATCGGTAAATTAGATTTAGAAAAAGAAGTTGTTACCAGAGACATAGATGAAAAAAAAATTGAACAAAAGAAATTACAGTATGGAGATATTATTATTGAAAAATCAGGTGGGTCTCCTGACCAACCTGTTGGAAGGGTTGTCTTTTTTGATATTAAGGATGATATATATCTGTGTAATAACTTCACAAGTATTCTTAGACCAAATAATTCAATCGTTTATAACAAATATCTATTTTACTATTTGTTTTACCTTCATCAAATGAGGAGAGTATTAAAATTCCAAAATAAAACTACTGGGATAATAAATTTAAAGTTAGATGACTACCTTAAGAAAACAGATATTGAATTACCAAGTATAGAGGATCAAGAAAGATTAGTAAGTTTATTAGAACGTAGCTCGAAACTTATTGATTTAAGAAAATCACAAATTTTAGAATTATCCTCTCTTACTCAAAGTGTATTTTTAGAAATGTTTGGAGATCCAATTGTTAATAAAAACAATTGGAATGTAAAAAAACTAGGAGAACTTTGTACTGTTGTTAGAGGCGGCTCCCCAAGACCAATTAATATGTATTTGGGCGGCACTGTACCTTGGATAAAAATTGGAGATGCCACTCTAGGGGATAGTATATATCTGAAGAGTACCAAAGAGAAGATAATAGAGGAAGGTATAAGAAAAAGTAGGTTAGTACCCAGTGGTAGTTTAATTTTTGCAAACTGTGGTGTAAGCTTAGGCTTTGCAAGGATTATAACTTTTGATGGGTGTATTCACGATGGATGGCTAGCATTTGAAAATATTACAAAAAATATTGATAAAATCTTTTTGTTAAAACTATTAAATTTTTATACTAATTATTTTAGACAAACGGCACCTGATGGCACACAACCCAATTTAAACACTTCAATAATGAAAGAATTTGGAGTTATAGTACCACCGATCGAATTACAGAAAAAATTCGTAGATATTCTCTTTGAAATTGAAAAGCAAAAAACTCTAATAGAAAACAGCCTTAAAGAACTTCAAAATAATTTTCAATCTCTTCTACAACAAGGCTTTAAAGGTATATTGGTTTAAAGTAACCTCAAGTAAAGTAATTTGTACAGTTCTTTAGGGGGAGATACCTTGTTAAGTAATTTTGAGTTTTTACGAGTAAAAGATCAGTTTAAAAGTTTTACAAAAGCTTGCTTGGAGGCTGAAAAAAGCCTTCAGGTAAGTCCTGCTACGTGTGCAATCTTAACTCGTCGTGCATTGGAACTATCAGTTAAGTGGTTGTATGCATCAGATAGTGAGTTAAAGGTACCCTATCAGGATAATTTATCTAGTTTGATTCACGAACCTACATTTAAGTCAATTATAGATGAAGATCTTTTCCCATTAATGAAATACATCATTAAGCTAGGCAATGTGGCAGTTCATACTAATTCTTCTATAACAAGGGATGAAGCTGTATTAGCATTACATAACCTTCATCAATTTGTTGATTGGTTAGATTATTGTTACTCTGATAATTATACTGAATCAGAGTTCAAAGAAGAGCTTCTTTTAACTGGAGACGAGCCGAGAAGAAGATCTGAAGAATATAAAGAGTTATATGAAAAGTTGAGTTCCAAAGACCGAAAACTTGAGGATTTGATGCGTGAAAATGAGGAAATGCGTAAGGTCTTAACTGATAAACGTATTGAAAACACCGAACAATACAATTTTCAAGTTGACGAAATTTCTGAACTCCAAACCAGGAAGATCTACATTGATTTAGAACTTAAGTTAGCTGGTTGGGAGTTTGGAAAAAATGTTATTGAAGAATATCAAGTTTCCGGTATGCCGAACAGTCAAAATATAGGATTTGTGGATTACGTTTTACTTGGTGATAATGGGAAACCTATAGCAGTCGTGGAAGCGAAGAAAACCTCCTATGATGCTAATAAAGGAAAGCAGCAAGCTAAATTATATGCCGACTGTATTGAGCAAATGCACGGTCAAAGACCGATTATCTTCTACACAAATGGCTTTGATATTCGCCTATGGGATGATGTGAATTACCCTGAGCGGAAAGTATCTGGATTTTATACTAAGTCCGATCTTCAACTCTTAATTGATCGGAGGACAATACAAAGACCATTAGTGGATGTTGAAATTAAAGAGGAAATCTCAAACCGTTATTATCAAAAAGAGGCTATCCTTGCTGTTTGTGAAGCTATTCAGTCAAAACAACGAAAAGCACTCTTAGTTATGGCTACTGGAAGCGGAAAAACAAGAACGGCTGTATCCCTGGTTGATGTATTGGTAAGACATAACTGGGTGAAAAATGTGTTGTTCCTAGCGGATAGAACGGCTTTGGTATTACAAGCAAAGAAAAACTTTAATAACCTTCTCCCAAGTATGACTCTTTGCAATTTGCTAGATAACAAAGATAACCCAGAACTAAGCCGGATGGTATTTTCGACCTATCCAACGATGATGAATGCCATTGATGATACAAAACGAAAAGACGGTAATAAACTTTTTACTGTTGGCCATTTTGATTTAATAATCGTTGATGAAAGTCACAGGAGTATATACAAAAAATATCGTGCAATCTTTGAATATTTTGATGGCATCTTATTAGGGTTAACAGCTACTCCAAAAGATGAAATTGATAAAAATACTTACGATATTTTCGGCTTAGAAACCGGTGCTCCTACTTATGCATACGAACTTGAACAAGCAGTAAAAGATGGTTATCTAGTAGAATACCGAACGTTTGAAGCGTATTCAAAAATTTTAGATGACGGTCTTCGATATGATGAGTTATCTGATGAAGAGAAAGAGCATTTTGAAGATACCTTTAATGATGAAGAAGGCGAAGAGATAAGTAACTCTGCTGTAAACCAGTGGTTGTTTAATGACAATACTATCGATCAAGTTTTAAATGACCTAATGGAGAAAGGAATTAAGGTTGAAGGTGGAGATAAACTAGGTAAGACAATTATCTTTGCTAATAATTCCAAGCACGCAAAACGTATCGTTGAACGTTTTAACCATATATACCCACAATACAATGGAAAATTTGCGGCTCAAATTGATTATAAAGTTGATTATGTTCAAACTCTTATTGATGATTTTTCAACAAAGGATAAATTTCCTCAGATTGCAGTATCTGTAGATATGTTAGATACAGGGGTAGATATTCCTGAAGTGGTCAACCTGGTATTTTTCAAAAAGGTTCGATCAAAGTCTAAATTCTGGCAGATGATTGGCCGTGGTACTCGCCTATGTCCAAATCTTTTTGGAGTCGGTGAGGATAAAGAGTACTTTTTAATTTTTGATTATTTAAGAAACTTTGAGTTTTTTAGAGAAAATCAAAAAGGAATTGAAGGGAAACTTTCAGTTGGGTTAACTGAACGGATCTTTAATTTGAAGGTAGATATTATTAAAGAACTTCAGGTAATCGATTTTCAGGAAGAACCTTATATTCGACACCGTAAAGAATTAATTGAAGATGTGTATCAAGAGATTAGTCGGCTTAATGATGAAAACTTCCAAGTAAGAATGCATCTACAGTATGTTCACAAATATAAAAACCGAGAGAACTGGCAAGCTCTTAGTGTAACGAATGTAAGTGAAATTCAAGAGTATATCTCTCCATTAATTATTTCAATAGTGGATGATGAACTAGCAAAGCGATTCGATAGTGTAATGTATTCCATTGAACTTGCCAAACTAACAGCAAAGAATGCAGCTAGGCCAATTAATAGTGTAGTTCAGACAGCCGAAGAGCTTTCTAAGTTAAGTACCATCCCACAAGTTAATGCTAAAAGAGACATTCTTTTGAAGGTTCAGACAGATGTATTTTGGGAAGAAGCCAATATTTTTGAACTTGAAGAGGTTCGTGAAGCAATACGTGAGTTGGTTAAATTCCTAGAAAAAGAAAGCCAAAAAGATTATTACACTAACTTCAAGGATAACTTTACTTTAATTGGTGAAGATGAAGCTCCTTTTTATGGCTCAAATGACCTGCAAAATTACCGCAAGAAGGTAAATCAATACTTGAAAGAACATCAAGATCAAACAGCGATTTATAAATTGCGATATAACAAACCACTTACCAGACAAGATGTAGAAACTCTTGAAGGAATTCTGTGGAATGAACTTGGAACCCAGGATGACTATAAAAAAGAGTTTGGTGATACCCCGATTGCAAAACTCGTTAGACAAATAGTAGGTCTTGACCAACAGGCAGCTAATGAAGCATTTTCGGAGTTCTTGAATGAAGAAAAGTTAAATGTTAATCAATTACGATTTGTTAAACTCATCATTGATTATGTTGTCAAAAATGGAACTCTTGAAAAGAAAGTATTACAGGAAGATCCATTCCGGGCTCTAGGCAGCGTAACGGAACTGTTTAGAGATAACATTGATGATGTAAAAGGTATAATACGTGTTATTGACACCATTAACCGTAATGTTGAGGATTATGAAGGAGCTTAATATATTAACAATAACTCTAAGCAAAGGACCATAGGGTCCTTTGCTCGTAAAAAAGAGGATTAGTATTGTTCGTTAGACCTATATAAAGTAAATCTTTTTTATCCGACTTTTAATTTATTAGTAAGTAATTTTCTCGTTGGTACAGATCAGTTGAAGGTTCTTCAGGAATGAGTTCTTTCTATAAGAAATTGAGGGGGAAAACAATGTCATTTACATATAACTTGCCTTTTAGCAATGAGAGATTGTTAGATGGAATAATTTTATCTCTCAAAAGAAAACAGGAGGCTGAAGTAGCACATCTATTAAGAGGAGCAAGCCTATCTATAGAAACAGGTGGATATTCTTTTTATGATGGTGGTTGGGGAAGATCTAATGCAATGGCTACCTCTATTTATTTATATGTCAATCCAGTCAACATTGAGGGCTTGGATAGTGATGAAACTAAAGAATTATTAAGATTAACTTGCGATAAGTTAATACCAGCAGAAGTGGGTTTTGATGTAAAAAGAATAATAATAGAAATTGATTTAACAAAGGATTTTGAAGTTGAAGATGATTTAATTTCAGATTTAGAAAAACAATCAGATAGGATTTCCGGTAAAATATTATCGAAAATTCTTCCGGCTGATATTAAAGAAAAAGGATATTATATGGCAGAGGTTTATACTTATCTTTATGCAGTAGAAAATTCTTTAAGGATCTTCATAGAACAAGTCTGTAAAGAAAAGTATGGAGATAATTATTTTGATGAAATCAATGTTCCTAAAGCCCTTAGAAATACCATAACAAATAGAATTGAAAAAGCTAATGCTAACAAATGGTTAAGTATTAGGGGAGAATCTAAACTTTTTTATTTAGATTTTAAAGATTTAGGTTCCTTGATTGATAATAACTGGGATGTATTCAATAAGTATTTTCCTAGTAGAGATTTTATAATACCTAAAATTGATGAAATGGCGGAGTGTAGAAATTTGATTGCACATAATAGCCTTGTTGAGGAAACAGAAAGAAGTGTAATAAAAACTTACTATAATGTAATTTTAAAGCAGATTACAAAGGGTTTACAAGGGTAAGTCTATTTATTTCTAGCCTTATATTCGTCAGTAATAAGTATGGAATATAATAGATGGTTTTTTATACAAATAATTTACTAATTTATTATGAAGCAAATGATATTACATCTTTATTTTTTAAGGGAACGATCTTATCAGAATTGTTCCTTTTTTTAATGGTCTTGCAAATACAGTACGGATGGTATATATTTCTGTACTCATAAAATATAGCGAACATCCATTCTTTTTATATGGTATAATTTAGGTAAATATATAGAAGGTTTTAGGAGGGATTGATTTGGCAGATTGTAGATCTCAGTTCAACAAGTTTCACGATAATATCAAACTCAAAGAAGAAAATGAGATTTTAAAAGACAAGAGAGATATCATTATTAAAAAGCTTAATGAAAAATTACCAGAGGAAACAGATTATGAATTCAGCGTTTTTACCCAGGGTTCTTATGCGATGCATACCGGAATTAAACCGCTAGATGATGATTACGACATTGATGTGGGTTTATATTTCGATATGTCTAAAGATGACGTAGATCCAATCGCAGCCAAACAGTGGATTCTTAATGCCCTTGAAGGACATACAAAAGATGTGAAGATAAAGAAGCCTTGTGTAACTGTTACTTATACGGCTGGGTACCACGTAGATGTTACTGTTTATGCAGCAAATAACAGCGATGGAAAAGTATATCTTGCAAAGGGAAAACCTTCTAGTAATGCAGTGGATAAATATTGGGATGAATCAAATCCAAAGGATTTAATTAAAACAATAAAAGAAAACTTGTCTGATGAAAACGACCGAAAGCAATTTAGAAGAGTTGTACGATATCTAAAGAGGTGGAAGGACAATGAATTCACATCTGTAAATGGTAAGCCCACAGGTATTGCACTAACTTCTTGCGTCTATCATTGGCTAGATATTCAAAAAGAGACAGATTTGTTTGATGGCAAAACAACATACAAGGATTTAGATGCATTGATAAACATTGTCTCTAATATGATCTCTAAATTTGTGAACGAGTATGTATTAGTAGATGGTGAATATAAATTTATGCCTAGATTAAGAGTGTACCTTCCAGTTGATCCGAAACCAGAGTTATTCGAAAAGATGACTTCTAAGCAGATGAAAACTTTTAAAGAAAAGTTAGAAGAACTATTGGCATCATTAGATGAGGCAAAAGGAAAAACGGACCCTACTGAAGCAGCGGAAATATTACAAAAGCAGTTTGGAGACGATTTTCCTGTCCCGACTAAAGCATCGACGGGTAAAAAGGCTATGGCGGCCGCTGTTATTACTAGTTCTGAGTCTGCGAGTGAGAAGGGTTAATGAAAATAAACCTAGAAGAAATTAAAGCAGAATTAGATGTGATTGACCAAGACATAATCAGTTCGTTTACCATTTTGGACGAGGTAGATATGAAAAAATATTCTGGGTGTACAAGCCTAGCAGAGATAGAAGTTGAGATTTGCGGGGAGTCTGCTGTATTAACAGTTGGCTTCCCTAAAAATTTTCCTAACGAGATTCCAAAATTTTATGATAGTAAAGATCTGTTTGGGGAAATTCCTCATAAATTAGCTAATGGTTATATGTGTTTCACTAGAAGTGAGTCCCTTCTTATAGATGTAAGGTACCCATCTTCGATTCTATTAAACTGTTTAGAAAAGGTTATAAAGTTGATAGAAGCAGGTGTTAGAGGGGAAAACATAGACGACTTTGTAAAAGAGTTTGAAGTATATTGGGGTGGAGCTCTGACCATATATGCTCATATCGATACAACAGAGATGATGGTAAGAGAATTGGATCTATGGAGCACAAAAGTAGATAAAAAATTTCTTAAGGTAGCTGCTGAAAAAACAGAAAAGTTAGAAGAAACAATTAATACTGTTTTTGGTTTGAATGTAAAAAATGCAACTAAGTACAGATGTTTATACATTCCCTTAAAAGAAGGAACTTTTTTATTGCCACCTTTAAATAGTGAATGGAGCTTTGCAGAATTAAAGGATAATATATTCTCTAATCTGTCAGAGGAAAATAAAAAAGAGTTTAACCGAATTGTGAGCAGGCCGGTAAAAGATGTCCACCCTATTTTTGAGTATATGATTGTCGGTTTGCCTAATTCAAATGGGAATGTTTCGTTATTTGGTTGTGGGTTAGATGGGAATGTTATTAATCTTAATTCATTTAAGAAAAAAAGCAAGGTTAAGAAACAAATACATCCGTTTGTTTTAAAACCTAAAGATACTAATTTGTATCCAGCTAAAATTAAACGGTGGCATCCTGAATATCTCCTAAACAGAACTGGTGGGAATCGTAAGCTGAAGGATAAACACATATTAATTGCTGGAGTAGGTTCAGTAGGTAGTGAAGTTGCTATGCGTTTCGCAAAAGCGGGCGTAAAAAAGTTATCATTGGTTGATTTTGATGATATGGCATTTGAAAATGTTCATCGACACGTACTTGGGATTGATCAAGTTTTTCTTGCTAACGATGAACTTTTCTATGACTGTCCAAAAGTATGGGGTTTGAAATCAGAAATAAATAGAAAATATCCATTTACTGAGGTTGAAACACACTTGAAAAACATCTTCACTGTTATGGATGAAGTCAGAATAAGCAAGAGTGATATTGATTTAATTGTTATTGCTATTGGTTCCCCTAACAATGAAATGAGGATTAACGAGAGACTGTTCGAACTTCCTGATCCACCACCTACAATTTATACTTGGGTTGAACCTCTCGGAATAGGAGGCCATACCCTAGTCACATTAAATGGGGAAAAAGAAGGATGTTACCAGTGCTTATTTAAAGCTGATGAGGAATCACCTATATATAACCGCTCGGCTTTTGCTCAACCAGGACAAGAATTTTCTAAAACAATAACAGGTTGTGGTTCGGTATTCACCCCTTATAACTTTTTAGACAGTGAGCGTTCAGCTATGTTAACAGTGGAGACAGGTATAAAGGTGTTGATGGGAAAAATAATGGGGAATCCCTTGTTATCTTGGAAGGGTGAGGATGATCTTTTTAAGGAATATGGTTATAAAACAACTATCAGATACACTTTTTCCAGTGAAGAGTTAGATGAAAGAAAAAGTTTTTACAAAAATGATAACTGTTCAGTATGTTCCAATGAAGGAGTGGATATGCATCGACAGTAATAACGAAGAAGTTTATTTATTACCGGATAATAGAATATTGTATATCCGACCAGAAGCGATAGAAAAAATGTTTAAATACAAACAGTTGAGATGGACGGATAAAGAAGCTGGCGGAATACTGATCGGAAGAATACTAGAGGAAGATAATAATATCATAATAGATGATGTATCTGAACCAATGCCAACAGACAAAAGAAAAAGAACTCGCTTCAGTAGAAAACCTGATGGGCATCAAGAGTATATGAATGAAGCATTTGAAAGAGAAAAAGGATGTTGCTTCTATCTTGGGGAATGGCACACTCATCCTCAAAGTATACCAGTTCCTTCAACTATCGACCGGAAAGATTGGAAACGATTATTAAAAGTGGAATTTGAATCTGGATGTCTATTCTTTGTAATAGTAGGTACATATGAATTAAAAGTTTGGTACGGTGACGGGGAAGATACGACCGTAGTTGAACTAAAGAGGAGGGTATGAAATTGACTTCAAGTTCAGAGAGACCTAAAAAACAAGAAGGTGGCTACATAAATCACCCAATACAATAAATAGAAGAAAGAAAAAGTATCATTATTGATATTCAATATAATTGCTAACACATTGCCAAATTAATTGGTGATGTGTTTAAGGATTTTCGATACTTGATTTTTCAAATGAATCGGAAAGGTTGAGGTTATTGAGCTGGGATTTACTTACTATTGTTATATTTTTAGCAGGAGTTATATTTCTGTTTATTAAAACAAAGAGTCGACAGATCGAATTTGGATTTTCAGTGAATTTCATCACGACTGGGCTTGCTTTAATAACAGATTCTTTCGGAAGTGCTTCTGCCGAGCTTTTTTCCTTTTTAAGAGATGAGGAACTAGATACTAACTATGTCCAACTTGGTACCGGATCGGTGTTGATTGTCATTGGGATATGGATGTCTCACTATGTTAAAAACAAATTAACCATTTTAAATTTGTTAGGGGTAAAAGAAAGAAGAATTGAGGAACATAGGACTGATGTTGGTTTAAATCAGTTTGAATTCAAGGAACGTGAAATCGATTTAAGTTATTATGCTAAAAAAGGAATGAATCAGGAGAGATACGATGATGTTACTGAATTAATTGGAATAAAAATGGAATCCTTTTGTGCGGAAAACAAAGATGTCAAAAAAGGTTATTCTGGGAACGCTCCAATTCCACTTACGATGTATGCCGGATATCGATATAAAGGAAATCCAACAACAGATTTTTTTGAATATCATCGCTTTGATCAGAAGTATTACAAGTTGCAAAATGCCAATCGTTGGTATAGAAAGAAAAAACGATATCCGGAATTGTCATTACAGCAACCCATTGACAATATGAATCTATCAGAAGTGGAAGAAGTTGTACTGGGGGTAAGTGTAACAATGCCTATAACACCAGAACAGGTACAACAATTTAACGTACCTTTTGTCCATTTATCTCTTCCAGAACCTGTGCATAATGCAATTCAATATGAGGAACAGCTGTACGAATATGTCCAAGCCATTTTCAAAACAATCTTGGAACTTGGGTATAAACCAAGCATTAAAAGGATTCATTTGGTCATTTCTAGTCAAAGCTGCCTTCCTTTTGAGTTGGGGAAACAATTGACAACGGAATCCTATATGAAGGAAGTCATTAATTATCATTATGTGAATGATTCGATTCCTCGATATATGTGGGGAATTTCTTTCAATAGTCAAGGAACTAAATTTATACAAGGTTAATGAACCTGGGGGGAATTAACAGTGAGCTGTATGTTTTGAGCACAAAGCATTCCAAAGTTTTTGGCTTTTTAACTAACCTCCTTTTTCGCTCAATATTCATTCGGAAAGACTCCCTTACTAGATTTGGAACATATCAATTGTATTATCTTAGGTTTTTTAAGTATCTTTACAAAAGTACAAGTAGGTTTTTCTACCCAACATAGGCATTGATAAACTTATCAAAATGACTCCACTCTTTAAAGAGTAGAGTCATTTATTTAGATAAACAAAAGTTCATTTCTGTGCATTGTATTTAGTACAAATCTTTTTCATAATCATTATAAGGAACACCATCTTCGTCATATTCATCCCAAACCGATCTAAAATCTAAGTAATCATATTGTGAGCCATTGTCATTACTTTTAGCAATATCTTTCCTATACATCTGAATATCTATTTCTTCGAACAAATAGTGATAATTACTATTAAGATGTACATCTGATAATAAGTCAATAGTTAAAGGTTTAATAGAATAATAGACATCATTTACAAACATTTTGTAATCTAGTTTTCCTATTGCACACATATAAAAATCATCTATTTTGAAAAATTTCACTTCTTCAGCACAGTCCAATCTAAGGTATGCTTCATTAACATCTAATAATAAAAAATCTTTTAGTAGTGTGAATTTGTATGTTTGTCTAGTACCATTTTTATTTTTAAACCCATTTTTAACTATCGCTCCATTCTGATTCAGGAAAAGTTCTGGTATTTCGTAAAATTCCTCCATTGTGGAATTACTTTCATCTAATTTGTTATAAAAAAAGCATTTATCCTTATGTTCAATGGTTGCTATTTCGTATCTTTTAGTCCGTATTGCCACTGAATCGTTTGTATATTCATATATTTTTTTAGTGCTAGTATTAATAAAACTAGAATCACCATCTGGGTAGGTATATTGATAGTGTTTACTAAAGGCTTCTACTTCTGTATGGCGATTCCACGAATCGTATTTATATTCTAATTTAAAGTAATAAGGAGATTCTCCTTCGACTTTCTGTTCCCGTAATAATAAAGAATTATTATCATTATAGGTAAATGTTATAGTTGTTAATAAAACTTTATTTTTGAATATTTGTCTTGATATTATTTTACCATTAAGATTAAATAATCTAACTTCCTTGTAACCATTAGAAGCATTAATTTCTAATTTATTCTCTTCATCTTTAAATATAAAATCTATTTTTATATTTTTGTTATAAATCACTTTAGAGATTCGATTAGTTGAGTTATTATATTCAATTTCATAATTTCCTGTCATCCCAGTCTTATGTGTATTGACGGATTGCTGAATAACTCTTTCATAATTATCAAAAACTTGTAAATAAGTAAAAATCGGGCTTAAGGTATAATTACCTCTTCCATCCCAGTTTTTCCTATTTATTTCTTTTTTTACTAATATATTATTTTCATTAAATTCGTAATGATATAATTCCTCTGAATTATGTATTTCAATTCCTTTATGACCATTATTTTTATAAAAAACTTTTGTATATGCGTACCCAAACTCATCGTCTTGAAGATATGTTAGCCTGTCTTGTGCATCAAATTTATAATAGTCTGTTGAATAATTTGAAATTATGTCCAACAACGTTTTTCTCACAGTTATTGCTGGATCTCGGAAACTCTTCCTTTCTGTGTATTCACCTCTGTATTCTGATAAAAATGATTTTGTAATACTCACAAAAAACACTTCCTTTAGATTTATTACTTTATTCTATTATCCTTTAAATTGAGTTTTAATTCTAGTTTGTTTTTGTTTACAATCTTCCATTCTTAATTTAACAAAACCAACAATCTTATAATTTGCTATCTATAAGTTATGATATAGGATTGGTCTTATATAGAAGGAAATGACCAAAGTGATTGGAGTTAAAGTAAAATATGAAGCAAAAAGGGTCTTGAATATATAGTTAGAGCAGAGACAAATAATAAGTACTGCTTATAAGCAAAGGTAAATTGAAAACTGTGGACTAAAGCTTTGGAAATTTTCAATAATAGAATGGATACTTTTGAAGAATTGATCGCCAATTTAACCAATGAAGATTATCAATTCGTTGAGGAGAAAGTATTCTTGTGGTTTTTGATTGGTAAATTGCTAACTTTCACTAAAGTCTTTCCCTTGTTCTTCAATAAATTTAATGAGATTATAACCAAAATTTGTAATAAGACCTTCTTCGGATGAAATAGGTTCATTACAAAAGCTGTCGTTTCAATTAAAACTAGTAGTTCTAATTTGTCTCAAAAGACTGGTTGAGGAAGCGGTTTACAGCTGCATCGCTGGTCATATATTTGAAATGGAGCCAAAAAGATTTTTAAAACAACAAAAAACTTGTCCCATATTGCAATCGATAAAGAAATTAATCGTAAAGGTTCTGACTATAAAGCATTCTTACGACAAGTTAAGGAGCTTAATGGGGGAAAATGTGAACTAATAGGAGATACAAACAATATAGATGTAGATCATCTATACAGTATGCGAAAATACCCAGAATTTAGCTATAACCAGAAGAATGCAGTTATATTAAATAAGAATCTTCACAAAGAATACCATCGTAGATTTTCTCCATATAATACTTATTCTTTCACGTTTCTTGCGTGGTTGCATTGGTTGCGTGATGAAAAGAAACTAGAAGGTTAGGAATATTATGAAAGATATAGAAATAGAAATTAAACAGAAAAGGGCGAATACGACAGTAACACGGAAACCTAGATTAATCCAAAAATTAATTACTAATCTCAAGCGTTAGATAATTTTTGAGCTTATACGACATTAAGAATGTTGATAAACCCACCAACATCCATTGTGTTGTCAATTACAGTCCACACATGTTGAATGTGTGTCGCAGATGGTTTTGAGGGAGAATTAACTAGGTGAAATTGAAAATCGATAAGTAATCATAGGAATACCGTGATTATCTACCTCAATCCGCTCAACAAAGTGATGGAGTATTTCCTCCGTTACCTCATGAAGCGGTAAAAAGCTGCTAATGGGATTCCGAAGTTTTTCAATACGTCCTAAAAATTCATCATGTCGGAGTGAGGCTTCAAGCCCACTCCTTTTAATATTTAATTCATTTATCCTTTCTTGATTATCATCAGCAACTTCTCGATATTCTTCATGGGTGATTTGTTTTTCTGCAAGCATCTCAAGGTAGCGTTTCTTTTTTCCTTTAGAAGCTTTAATCTCATTTTCAATGTTGTTTAATAACTGAGCAACTTGCTTTTGTTTCTTTAGAGTTTCTTCTGCAAGGGTATTCAAGTATTCCTTATCGTTAATAACTTGAGCCATTTTTTTAATATCAGAAAGGATTGTTTCTTTTAAATCCTTTTCTTTTATTGTTCTTTGAGTGCAAGCAATTTTTCCATGCCGAGCGTAACTCCCGCAAATGTAGCCAGTTCGATTTTGCCTATACCACATACCTGTTCCACAATCAGAGCAATATAGGACATTTGTAAAAATATGTATTTTTACCTTCGTATAATTTTTCTTGCGACTTCTCATTAGCTCGTGTGCGGTATCAAAGGTTTCTTGCGAAATGATTGCCTGATGTGTATTTTTTACAACAATTTGGTTTTCTTCAGGAATACTGTGCCTTCGGGTTGTCACTGTGACTTAAAATATTGCCTCACTATATCAAGGACTTTGAAATTAATTATTCTGAAAAGGTTATTCCAGTATTTTTCGGTTTTTCAACGAATTATATTCAAGAAAACTTCGAAACTAAATTAGTGAAACATAGAAATGCAATTGAAGTCCGTAATTGGCCAGAAGAAAGAACGATACAAGAACTAATCAAAGAACATAAAGAATTTAAAGCAAAATGTTTACAAGCAGGTATTCGGTATTTTGAAATCGAAAACGACTATGACAAAGAAATAATGAATGTGTAAGACTATATAGAGGCGGAAAAACAGAGAATGGAATCTTTATAAATTGGTTTCTTCCATATATGATTGAAGTAAGAAAAGCATTCGCTAAAAGTAGAATTATGAAAAGGTATATTGAAAGAAAAAAAACGCCTAGAACTGGTAGCTAAGCGTTTAATGGTGTGCGAATTCGAATATGTATTTGTATGCCGGCATGGGGTTTACCTTTCTTTACCGGCATTATGAATAACAAATTGGTATGAAAAGTAGATACACCTGAGCTTCTACTTACGAAACGCCTGAATAAGTTCAGGGATTTTTATTGAATCAACTGGTTTGCTATAATAATAACCTTGAAGAATATCACATTGGCATTTTTGTAGAAAATCGACTTGCTCTTTCGTTTCGACGCCTTCTGCGATAACACTCAAGTTTAGACTGTGGCCCAAAGCAATAATGGTCTCGATAATGTTTTGGTCATCAGTATCAGAATGAATATCTTTAACAAAGGATTGATCTATTTTTAAATGATCAATTGGAAACCGTCGGAGATAATTTAACGAGCTATACCCAGTACCAAAATCATCAATTGCAATTTTAACCCCTAGGTTTCTGAGTCCTATAAGGATGCCTTCCGCAGTATTTGCATTCATGGCCATTGATTCTGTGATTTCTAATTCAAGATACTGTGGGTCTAATTTTGTCTCCTTTAAAATATATGATATTTTCTTTATCAAATCGGTTTGGTAAAAATGACGAATGGACAAATTGACAGAGATAATCATTGGAGGGAGTCCCATTTCTTGCCACTTTTTATTCTGTTTACAAGCAGTTTTTATTACCCATTCGCCGATAGGGACTATTAAACCAGTCTCCTCTGCAAGGCTGATAAATTCTCCAGGTGGTACAATTCCTAATTCTTTACTATTCCAACGTATTAAGGCCTCAACACCATAAATAGTGTTTGTTTTCGCATCTATTTGAGGTTGATATTGAAGAAATAGTTCTTCTCGTTCCATTGCTTTATGGAGAAGTGTTTCTGCTTTTAAATTGCTATTTGAACTTATTGGATTTCGGTTATTATATAATTGATAATTGTTTTTTCCTTGACGTTTTGCGTGATACATGGCATTATCTGCTTTCTTCATGAGGGTTTTGGAATCATCCCCATGAGTTGGGTAGATACTTATTCCTAAACTTGCCGTAACAACTACTTCAAAACCTTCTAAGTTATAAGGTTTTGAAACTGCTTGAACGATTGACTGTGCAAGAGATAATGCTTGTTGTTTATTCTTGTTTTCAAGTAAAACAATAAATTCATCTCCACCATAACGATAAATACGATCTTTATTTTCAACGCATTTGGTTAGCCGTTTGGAAATTTTTTTTAATAGTAGATCTCCCATATCATGACCTAAATAGTCGTTAATAAACTTAAAACGATCTAAATCTATGAAATATAGAGTTACTGTACCCATATTTTTCTGAGCCTGTTCTAATGCTTTGTTAAAATTAAGTTGAAATAAGCGTTGATTAGCTAAGCCTGTTAATGGATCATGATAAGCCATGTAATTTATCTGTTCTGTAATTTTGTTACGTTCCGTAATATCTTTACCAATACAATGAATACCTGTAAGTTTTTGGTTAATGTATATAGGTATTACCGTAATATGGAGATAGACACGTTCGCCACTTCGATTAAACATACAAGTTTCATAATGATGTGGGGTACCTTGGATGACTTTGTTAAAATGTTCAAACGTCTTTTCTCTTTCTTCAGGAACGATAAATGGCAAAAAAGGTTTTCCGATAAGTTCATCTGCTCTATAGCCCATTAATTTTTCCGTTGCGGTGTTAATAGATTGGAAATTTCCTTCTAAGTCATATGTTATAACAGCATCTATATTATGTTGAAAAAGTGATTTATACCGTTGTTCACTTTCTCTCAGTAGTTTTTCCGTTTGCTTTTGTAATGTAACGTTTCTTGCGATGCCTGTAATCCCTATTATTTCATTTTGTAATATCATAGGAACGGCTGTGATATTTATGTTAATCTTCTCACTGTTTTTGCTTAAAATGGAAATCTCTAATAGGGCTGTATTCCCCTTTAAAACTTCATGGAATTGTCTAGTAGTTTCTTCTAAATCTTCCGGTGCAATTAATGGTTCATAAGAGATACTAAGTAATTCATTCTTAGAAATAGATAAAAGTTTCTCACCTGCTGGATTAATATTAGTGAACTTCCCCTCTGGATTAAGAAAAAATATGATATCCGGACTATTACTAAAAAGAGACTGGAACTCTTGTGCGGTCTTCTCTAAAAGCATCTCTGTTTCTTTACGATCCGAGATATTACGTACCGTGGAGAGAACATATTTATTATTGTCAGATAATATGATGACACGGCTACTCACTTCTACCGGAATCCTTTTTCCTTTTTTTGTAATATGAGTAGATTCAAGTGTAAGAATTTTCCCTTCAAGGAGTTGTTTCAGTTCATCTTCGAGAATAGGATATGCTGTGGAATCTATAATATCTATAGGTGAAAGATTTAAAAATTCCTCTTTACTATATCCTAATTGCTCAAGTGCAGCCTGATTAACTTCAATAAATTGTCCGATTTCTTTTTTGTTTTTATTCAAGGAAGTTATATAGAGAGCTTCGTTAATATATTGTAAAATTGTATAAAGGTCTTGCTTTGAGATTTTGTTGTCCAATACAGCAAAAATATTATTATATTCATAACTCATAGTCAAAGTAAACCTCCGATTTAATCAATAAAAGAGAAGGAAGATTTGATGGTTTCCCTTATGAATATAGTATAATAATCTCTTTGTTAATACCAATAAATGCTATTATTCGACATGTGAATTTAAATCAATGTAATAGAAGTATGTAATACCTGTAAATATGGCTTTCTTTGACATATTTACAGGTATTACAAATCGTAATTCTTTAAAGAGAAGTTAAAACAGACGATAAGTGGGAGGAAAAAGAGCAGGAGAACAGAGAAAAATATGTATTTAAAGAGTATCTCAATCATAAATCAATACAAATTCAGACTTAATCCAGTATTTGGGTTCAGCTTTTTTAATTCACTATCCTCTCAATTCCTTATCAAAATAATGGGCAATCATCCTTTCTCTTTCTATTCTTTCTTCTAGTATAATGTTTTCCCCACAATATTCATCTATTGGATTTTCAATCATTATTTCGGACTGGTAACAGAAATTGGAAGCCGATTAATATGAATCATTTGAAGTGTGAGGTGGTTTAATATTAATTGTAAAAGTAATCTCATATAGCGTTAATAATGGGATTGAAATGTCAAACTAATAAGCTGAAATGTATTAAATTTAATCCTTTTATGTTTGTTTGGATGCTTGAAAAAAGAGAAAAATACCATGAATAAGCAACCGGTTTTGATATAATACTTCACTAGAGTAGTTCAAGGTATTTTTGTTATTTTATTTTATAGTATCGAACTGCAATCCCTTTAAAATGTATACGAAAAAAATGTCAAAAGGAATATCTTCCTAATAGCATAAAAGCAAATATTGAGAATACATGGTGATACACCATTTCATGATTTTATGATAATAAAAAAGTATTATTCAATAAGAGAAAGTGTCGGAGGATATTAGTAGTATTCTTCGATTTTGTTATGCTGAAATATCTCGAATAATGTAGGATTTTGTTTGAAATCTGAATAATCGTAAATAGCAAGAAAGGATTTTAAAGTGAAAAGAGAGAGTGAAATAATAGAAATTCAAAGTGATCTAAAAAGTAATTTAAGACCTTTTATTTTGAAACCATTAGTATTGGTTGAAAATAGAATTCTCTCCGTTTTAATGCTAGTAATATTATTTTTTTCGGTAGTATATGTCGATAGGATTTTTTATCATGACAGAAGTATTGTTGGGGCTTATATATTGTTAGTTCTCATTTCATCATTGTTTTTAAAACATATCATTTCCATGCTACTTTTTAATGGCTTTGTTGTCTTGATGTGGTATCAGAATTCCTTAAAAGGTTTTCCTACTGAACAAATTGAGTTATTTACTTTAACATGGATTGTTTGTTTTTTAATCACCTTTGTTGTAAGAGAGTTAATCAATAAAAATACTCAACTCAAAGAGTCTCAACTAATGACCATCTTTACTCTGGCAAAAATGATTGATATGCGTGATCCATACACGGCTTATCACTCAAAAAATGTTGCCTTTTATTCAAGAGAGATAGCAAAAGAAATGAAACTACCTAAAAAAGTTTGGAAACAGCTATATACAGGTGGCTTACTTCACGACATAGGAAAAATTGGTGTTGCCGATAGTATCATTAATAAACCTGGAAAGCTGACAGATGAAGAGTTTGAAATAATTAAGCAACATACTACGTTAGGTTATGACTTGATGAAAAATATTCCTAGATTTAAGAAAATAGGCATCTTGGACATGGTTTTGTATCATCATGAACGATATGACGGAAAAGGTTATCCAGAAGGATTGAAAGGGAATGAGATTCCTTTAGTAGCTCGGATTATGGCAGTTGCTGATACATTTGATGCAATGACCACAAATCGTGTTTACAGAGGTAAGAGGAATATAGATGAAGCAATAAAGGAAATAGAAAATAATAAGGAAAAGCAGTTTGACCCAATAGTCGTAGATGCTTTTTTGAAAGCAGCTACATCAGGAAAGTTTATTAAAAAATACTAATTAAAAAAGCGACTCCAATACTAACTCATGAATTATACAGAAAAGGAGACTATAAATAATACAATGATAAGGGCAAACTTGTTGAAAGGCAAGGACGCAAAACCACAGATCTAAGGTATTAACTATGATGGCTGGGTTGCCGAAGGAGAAATGAACAAATGAATGTAAGATTACAAGAGATGTCAATTGAAAGTTATAAATCTATTATTGAATATAACCCTGATCCAATTTTTGTTTTATCAGTGGAAGGAACGATTATTGAAGTAAATCAAATAACAAGCCAAATGTTTGGTTTTTCAAAGGAAGAGCTCCAAGGAAAACATTATGAGGAAATTTTAGTACCAGAATACAAGGAATTGACCTTTCGACAATATCAAGAGGTTTTACAAGGAAAATCTCCAGAGTATGAAACTCAATTGTTGCATAAGAATGGACATAAGGTGTATTTGCAAATAAAAAATATTCCTTTATGGAAAAATGGAGAAATTGTCGGGATTTTTGGGGTTGGAAAAGATGTAACCGAACTTCATAATACAAAAGCTACCTTAAATGAAATGGAAAAACGCATGAAAGCCTTATTCTATTCCACAATGGATGCCATTGATATCTTAGACTTGGATGGAAATGTTTTGGATGTGAATCCTGCTTTTGAAAAGCTGTATGGTTGGAAAAGAGAAGAGGTCATTGGTAAAAAGCTACCGATTATTCCTGAATACCGAAATCATCAACAAGAGGAGCTACTTGAAAAGGCAAAACTTCGCCAACAAATAACAACAATGGAAACCACTTGCATAAAAAAGGATGGGTCACCTGTTGAAATCAGTTTAACATTTTCTCCTCTTTTAGATAAGAGGGGTAACCTTTTAGGAACTGCAGGGATTACAAGAGATATTTCGGAGCGTAAACAATTAGAGAAATTATTAAGAGAAAGTGAAGAGCGATATCGAAAGGTAGTAGAGCTTTCTCCAAAAGGAATCGTGATTCATCGTGATGGAACGATTGTGTATGCGAACCCATCTGCTTTAAAGATGGTAAAAGAAGATAATGCTATCGGAAAATCTATTGATACCTATCTCCATCCTGATTTTAAAGAAGTTTCAAAGAAAAGACTATCAATGACTAAATCAGGAGAAGAATTGCCATTTGTTGAAATGAACATGAACTGCTCTGATGGAGATACCATATATGCAGAGATTGCTTCAGTACCATTTAATTATGATGGGAATCCTGCTATCTTAACTATGCTTCGTGATGTAACCGAAAGAAAAAATACAGAACAGAAGTTGGAAGAAAGTAAAAAAAGATACGAGAGATTGGTTCATTATTCTCCTGAACCAATTGTTGTACACCAAAAAGGAATTATTCAATATATCAATCATGCAGGTGTTCAGTTGTTTGGGGGTACGCATTTTAGCGAAATCGTAGGCAAATCCATTTTAGACTTTATATCTCCTGAAGTTCGAGAAATCGCAATAGAACGGATCGAATACATGCAACAAGCAGAGGGGAATTCCCTTGAAATGATGGAGCATAAAATGATTCGTTTGGATGGCACTCCATTTTATATCGAGTATACAGGAGTAGGGATTTTGTATGAAGGGGAAATCGCTGTACAATTGTTGTTTCGTGATATTACAGCCAGAAAACAGGCTGAAGAAGCACTTCGCAAAAGTGAAGAAAAGTATCGACTCATTACGGACAATATGACAGATCTGGTAGGGGTGTTAGATAGAGACGGTAAAGTTATATACGCTTCTCCTTCCCATGAAGTTGTTTTAGGACTTCATCCAGAAGTGTATGAAGAATATCTTGCATTTGATGTTGTTCACCCTGATGATGTTGATAATTTAACAGAACAATTTAATCATATGGTATCTTTACAGGAAACGATTTCTGTAGAATCTCGGTTTAAAAATATTACAGGAGATTGGGTATGGATGGAGGTAAAAGGAGGACCTGTTTATGATAGAACGGGTAATCTTCTTCATTTCCAAGCGGTAGCAAGAGATATAACAGAAAGAAGGCAGGGAGAAGAAGCTCTTCGTCAAAGTGAAGAGCGATATCGTTTAATTGCCGAAAATATGACTGACCTTGTAGGTCTGATAGATAGAGACGTTTATTTTAAATATGCCTCTCCTTCCCATGTAACAGTATTAGGCTATCATTCTTATGAATATGAAGGTAAGTGTGCTTTGGACATGATTCATGAAGCTGATGTAGAAGGTGTGAAGCATCAATTAACAGCCATTATAGAGAGCAAAGATACTGGCAATATGGAATATCGTTTTAGACATGTAAATGGAAAGTGGATATGGTTTGAAGCAAATGTTACTCCAATATTTACTGAAGATGGACAATTTAAGCACTTTCTGGTCGTATCCAGGGAGATTACAGAACGAATAACGTATGAAGAAAAACTAACACATTTAGCTTTTCATGATACGTTAACAGAGCTTCCGAACCGAAGATTATTTAACGATAGACTAAAACAAGCTATAAAGGAATCAGAGAGATACGACCGAAAGATGGCCGTTATGTTTATGGATATGGATAAATTTAAACAAATTAATGATAATTTGGGTCATGATGTAGGAGATGGATTGCTCATACAGTTTGCCGAAAGAGTAAAGGGATGTATAAGAGATGGTGATACTCTCTCAAGACAAGGAGGAGATGAATTTACGATTCTTTTTCCAGAAATTCAAGAAGAGCAGGATGCTGTCATTATTGCGAATCGAATTCTCAATTCTCTTCAAGAACCTTGGCAAGTTGGAGAACATACCTTCCATACAACTTCAAGTATGGGGATTGCTTTTTATCCAAAAGATGGGACAACAAGACATGAACTGATGAAACATGCAGATAGAGCTTTATATGAAGCGAAGGAAAGTGGAAGAAATAATTATAAGACATATTCAGTTATAGATGGTGAATAAATATTACTGAACAATTATCAGCAAGTATTCAAACGCTGAGTGTTCAGTAGAAGAGCAAAATGCTTCAATGGAAGAAATACCAGCATTTTTAAATGAACTAAATAAAATCTCTCACGATTTACAAGGAGAGATTGGTGATTTTATAATAGCGTAATTATAATGGAAAGTCCCCCCAAAAAAGGTTAAGGAGGACTTTTCGTTTTTTGTAAAGAGGAAACTCTTTCGGGAGGTTTTTCAATTGATAAAAAAGGTAATTCTTAAATTTACTTTTTATTAGGAGATACGAAAATGAATAGTGTGAATAACAATTATGATTTAACTTTTGAAATCACTAGTGTAGCTCTAAAATAATTCAACACAATTTTAAAACTGAATTTTTCCATAAAAAATCCTTTATAATGGTTGGGAGGTAGTAACCTATCCAAATCCAAAATAAAGGACCTACGCATGGATAAGTTTACACGAAAAACATCATTTGAACAATGGCTTTCACCGCTTAATCAGACATTATTAGAAGAACAGGTGAAAACACATCAATTAAATTACTATACAAAGAAGCTTTATATGGTTCCCTTTTTGAAACTACTTTTGTATGCGCAGCTCCATGAGACCGAGAGTTTACGGGCTTTGAGTGACGCTGTATTTTCAGACGATTTGCAATGTGCTACAGGGTTGAACTCGATTAGCTTCTCCAATTAGGAAGACGAATTAATACCATTCCAACAGAGTTCTTTCAAACGATTTTTTTAGATTTGGTCGCCCAAATCCACAAGAAAACAGATGGATAGGCTACACTTAGTTGGACAGATATTTTAAGGTCAAGTAGAATACGAATAAGACATTTAGAGGAGAATCTACCATGACCAAAAAAGCACGCCGAACCTTTACTGCGGAATTCAAACAACAAATGGTGCAATTATATCTGAACGGAAAACCAAGAAAGGATATTATTAGGGAATATGAGTTAACACCGTCTTCCTTAGACAAGTGGATTAATCAGCAACAAACATCTGGTTCTTTCAAGGAAAAAGATAACTTAACTCCTGAACAAAAGGATTCAAGAGCTTCGGAAAAGAAATAAGCAGTTGGAGATGGAGAACGATATTTTAAAGCAAGCGGCGCTGATACTAGGACGAAAGTAAATGTGATTAAAAGCAACCAGCACAAATACTCGATATCAGCAATGTGCAAAGTCCTACAACTTCAAAGAAGTACTTATTATTATGAGGCGAAAGAAAGGCCGTCAGAGGACGAGATAACAACAAAAATTATCGAAATCTTTCACCTAAGCCGTCAAAACTATGGCACTCGCAAGATCAAGGTGGAGCTAAAAAAACAAGGTTATATCGTTTCTAGGAGAAGAATTGGCCGTATGATGAAAGAACAAGGACTGGTATCTTCCTATACAGTAGCCCAGTTTAAGCCACACTCTCCTAAGAGTAACGAGTCTAGCCAACAAAACGAATTAAACCGTGAATTTCAACAAGAGGAAGAAATGACAGTTGTTGTAAGCGATTTAAGATATGTAAGAGTCGATAAAAAATGGCAATACGTATGTGTATTTGTTGATCTCTTTAATCGGGAAATTATCGGTCATAGTTATGGCCCAAACAAAGATGCAGCACTGGTTTATCGTGCTTTTTCATCTATCAAGAAAGACCTAAGGAAGATTCAATATTTCCACACAGATCGTGGAAATGAATTTAAAAATAAGTTAATCGACGAAGCGTTAGAAATATTTGATATTAAACGATCGTTAAGCTTGAAGGGCTGCCCTTACGATAATGCAGTAACAGAAGCAACATTTAAAATCATTAAAACAGAATGTATTCGAAAAAGGCACTTTACTAGTTTAGAAGAATTATCTAGGGAATTATACGACTATGTGAATTGGTTCAATTACATAAGAATTCACGAAACATTAGGGTATTTAAGCCCCATCGAGTATAAAATAAAACACCTTAAAAAAGTTGTCTAGTTTTGTGTTGACATACCAAGGTCTAAGCAGGAGTTCTAGGGGTGACCTAATTACGAGATATTACCGTTTAATGGCGGAAACTGGACTATATTAGCGGACGGTACAAAGATAATGATTAATAATAACTGGATGGAACAGCCACCTTCATTACCTAACAAAAAACCATCCTCTTAACAAAACTAATGAAGTAAAAGGTAACATATATTTACATCTTATTGAGGTTTGCTACAGCAGTACAACTACTACCCTATATTCCGGAACGTCAGGAATATAGGGTAGTAGTTGTAATACCAAATTATTCTTTATTCTAAGCCAACAAATTCTTTATTTAAACAATCTCTTATCTCTTCAATTGTTAATCCTAGTTGCTTCGCTTCCAATATTAGTTGTAACCATTCTTGATCTAGCATGGATAAAAACTTCACACTCCTATTTTTAAAAAATATTCATTCCTATATAGATTCCTTCTGTGATTTTACTTGCAGCAATATAGGAAATTGTGTATAGATGGTTCCCATTTCCATAATTCTAAATTATCACACGAAGGTTAAAAGTAAGTTAAATATGATAATATTGTTATTTTATTCATTCTTTTGAAAATAAAGGAATCAAGAATGATTTAATTCTTGATTCCCGTTTGCTCATTATTTACCTTCTTTTTTGCCTGCGTTGAAAATTTGTATCCAAATCCTCTAATTGTACGAACATACTCTGGATTTTTAGGGTCATCCTCGATTTTACTTCTGAGTGTACTTAAATGAACAGAAACGGTTTTTAAATCTGTTTCTGAATCGATTCCCCAAATACGATCAAATAACAGTTCGGCGCTAAAAACTTGATTCGGGTGCTCAACTAAATAAAATAACAGCATTCTTTCTTTTGTATGAAGATCCACTTCTTTACCTTTTTTGTATATACTTTTATCTGAAAAGTTTATGATTAAATCACCAAGGTTTAATACATGCGAGGAGTTTGAAGTGAACGTACCAGTTCTTCTCATAATTGCTTTGATGCGGGCGAGGACTTCAGGGGGGTCGAATGGTTTAGTAATATAGTCATCACAGCCAATTTCAAAGCCTTCGATGATCGTACTTTTGGTATTTTCACCAGTAATAAATATGAGAATTCCATCAGAAATTTCACGATATCTCCTGGCAAGTTCAAACCCATTTTTATCTGGAAGATTAATATCGAGTAGAACAATATCAGGAGGAATTTCTTCTATCAGTCGTAAACCATCGGCAACATTGAAGGAGGAATAAACAGTATAGCCTTCCTTCTCTAAGTAAAGACGTAAGATATTAATAATGAAGCTTTCATCCTCTACGATCAAAATGGTGGTGGAAATCATGTGCTTACCTCCTTTTTCCAGTGAATATTCTATCTAAATATATCATATTGAAATCTACTGATTCTAGTATTAGAAACTAATATTGTCCTATTTATTGTTTGTTATTTCACTCAATCTTTGCTGTTTCTTGGATATATATTCCTAAAATTAGTCAAAAAGTGCTATTATTAGTTTAAAAGATCGAAATGTGGGATGACAAATCATAATGATAAAAGCAAAGTATAGCTTTTTGATGGTAACTTCTGTAATTGTCGGGATGCTTTTATTGGGTTCCAGTGCCAAAGCGGCGATGAATGGTGCAGAGAGTAAAAGTGTTTTCTATGTGAATAAATTGTCTGCTAATGAAATGATAAAGTTAGATGGAAATTGGGAATTTTATTGGCAAAAGTTATATACCCCGAAGGATTTCAAGCAAAATGCTGTTCATGAAAGACCTATGCTGGCAGAAGTACCTCAAACATGGAGCAATTACATGCAGATGGGACAAAAGTTGCCGCAGACTGGATATGCCACTTATCGCTTACAAGTTGAATTTTCGAGAGGTGATGTGGGTACTATAAAAGCACTATATATGCCGAGTGTCGCATCCGCCTATTCTTTATGGATTAATGGGGTGAAGATGTCAAAAAATGGGGCAGTAGGAACAAGCAGATACTTAATGAAACCGGAACGTGTCCCCAATATTGTGGAGTTTGAAGTCAATTCTCTCCGGGTAGAATTTATTATTCAAGCGTCTAATTATAATGGGCGAAAGGCAGGGATCACTGATTCGTTATTAATTGGAGAACCGAACACTATTATTCAATTTCAGGAGAAAAGACTGATATTCCGATCAATGATTGTTATGAGCTTGGTGCTCATGGGTTTATATCATTCTGCATTATTTGCGTTTCGCAGAAAAGAACCAGCACTCATTTTTTTTGGAATAGCGTGTATCGTTGTCGCGATTCGAGCTATCCTTCTTGAAGAGAGGTTGGCTTCCTACCTCCTCTCGTTTTTGAATTGGGAAATGGCCAGGAAGCTGGAATATTTAGGGGCATCCTTAGGTGTTTTGTTTAGTTCGTTGTTTAGCTATATGCAATTTACAGGAGAGATGAACCGCAGAATTAGAAATGTCATCATTGCTAGCATGTCCGCTTACAGCCTATTTATTATGCTGACACCGGCGCTAGTGTTTACTAGAACCATGGTTATTCTCCAGGCTTGTATAATACTGATCATTATTTATTTGCTCTACGTTTATATAAAAGCATTTCTTCATAAACGGGAAGGGTCGAAATTAAATTTAGTAGCCATTTTTATGTTGTTCTTAACTGTGGTCAATGATATTTTGTTTTTTAATAACTTCGTTCACACCACTGAATTAACCTCTGTTGGTGTGATTTTCTTTTTATTTACACAATCTATTATCCTATCAAAAAGATATTCGTTGTCCTTTATTCGATTGGAAAAATTATCACAAGATTTAGCGATTCTAAATGCTTCTTTAGAGAAAAAAGTGCAGAAACGTACGGCAGAGTTAGAGCAAGCAAATTTCAAACTACACGGTGCAAACCTACAGTTAAAGGATGCACATACTTCAAGAAGTAAATGGATTCATAATATTACTCATGAAATATCAGCACCGTTAACAGGAATTCGTGCCTATTCTAAAGGCATGCTAGATGGAGTAGTTCCTAGTGATCAGACAAACATTCAATTAGTTTATGACCAAAGCGTGTACGTATCGCAAATGCTGAATGACCTACGTGATATGGCTGATATAGAAAATCAACAAATTAAGTTTGAACTGAAAGGGGTTCGTATCCAAGACTTTATTCGAAACCTTTATGAAAAATATAAAATGGATATTGAAAAAAAAGCCATTACGTTTGAATTGAGAGATTTGCTACATCAACGTCATGCTGACTCCTTTGTTCTTATGGATCCTATGAGGATTGAGCAGGTTATTGTGAATCTTCTGAGAAACGCCCAACGATTTGTACAGAAAGACGGAATAATAGTATTGGAACTGGACAGGTCAGATGAAAATAATATCGTTGTAAAAGTCAAGGATAATGGAATTGGCATTAATGAAGATGAACTTGAGTTAATCTTTAACCGGTTTTATCGGGGAAGAAATCAAGGAGAATCTCACCAGGGTTCAGGTTTAGGCTTGGCCATTTCAATGGATATTGTCGATTATCACCATGGGGAACTTTCGGTAAAAAGTAAAGTAGGTAAGGGAAGCTGTTTTTATTTTACCTTACCGGTTTTAAATGAATAATTACGTATCGTTTACAAGTTAACAAACATATTTTATTCACTTCAATTTCGCACCATGTACGATCTTCAACAAATGGGCGCGATTGTGGAATAAGCTCCTCTATTTCTTCTTCAACTACCATGAAAATTAACTTCAGGTAGAAGTCAATACTAAATACGACGCAGCTCATTTGTTTTTTAAAAAGGGGAGAGCGCCTTATTGATTGATCATATATAGATTAATTGGTTGATTGGATTAAGATGCTTCAGGTAATTGTAACGAAACAGTGTATCCTATACTTTCAAGTCTACGAAGAGAATGCCGAACAATTGATTGCTCTCTCTGCTTATCATAGTAGTATTCGCCTAGGTCTACATACATTTTCTCGTTAAGAGGTAATATGCAAGGACTTTTAACAGGGGTATAAAGCTCCTGTTAAGAATCCTCAGTCTTTAATTCAAAAAGTATTCAATTGCATCCGCATATTTAAAGATTTCGAGTATGGAGTAATTTTTCTTAGATATGTTGATTCCGTATTCAGGAGCACTCTTTTGCCCTGGTTTATCATAATTTTTGTCAACATACACTTCATTAGGCACTTCCCATGCTTGTACTGGTATTAGAAATACATCAGGTAATTTTCCAGCTTCAAATATTAGCAAAGCAAGGTAGAGATTTATATTGGTGTTATCAAATTTGCCTTTTTGCACAAATACATAGCCTGTTCCCCTAAGGGATTTTACTTGAATCTCGCAGAAGTGGTCATTTTTATCTTTTACAATAAAATCAATGCCTCGGTCATCCACCTTTGTAGTGTAATCCTCTAAGTAATATGAAGCGAACTCCATTTTTGCAAAATACTCTGCATATTTCTCTACTTGCAAAGAATAAAGTTTTGTCCAATTAGTATTTGGCACGGTTCTTCCTCTGTATGCTTCTGTTTTGCAGGTGTTCATATTGACTGCCTGTAATCCACATACCAAATAATAACATGCAATGGTAAAATAGTAATAGATTAATTTGAAAATTCAGTTGCAAGGAGCTTTTATTGGGAAGGAAGACACGAATGGAAAAGCAATATTTTAATCGCATGCAATTTTTTGAGGGGTAAGTACGGAATTATCGGAGAATGAATTTATCTAAGTTACATAACCGTTCAATGTTTACAAAGTGTGAAATTGATTATTTTGCCAATCTGGGGGAGATGTTGGGCTTTGATGTATTTATAGAAGATTCCAAGTTTGATAAGTCAATGGGGCGTTCAAGACCAATGGATTTGTCATGGTGGAAGTGGGATGCAGGAATTTATGATGAAAGTTTTTTGTACCTTGCCTTACATTTAGAAAGAGAATTTATTTGGAATAAAGACGTAGAGACGATTGAAAAACTTTTTTCTGATACAGAAGAAGGATTGGTTCCTCATAATGTGATAGGCATTCAATACATAGAATCAGTAGATAGGATTGATTACCTAAATGGCTTAATTCTTCAAAAAAATGCAGTTCAACAGTCGAATTGCTTAATGGTTTATCGTTCTTATGATGCTGATTTTGATTTAGAACGAGTTTGTGCATATAGTTTTACTCCAAAAGGATTAAGGGAAGTAAGAAGAGCTATTTGTAACCAAGATGAATTTGGGTACTGGTATATGGTGTTTGAAGAAGAATATGCCCCTTTTCAAAATAATAAAGAAATCGCTGATTTGATATAGAGTTGATTATAAATTAGACAGTAAGGTTCTTCATGTTCTTATTGTAAAGGAAATTTATGCTTTGGAAACAAAGGTCAGTAGCGGTTAAAAGGAGTTTTTATGTGTGGAACAAATAGAAGAAGTTATTTTACATATTAAAGAGGAGATTGGTCAGAGAAAAAATAGGAAGTTAAATATGAAGTTACGGACTTTTCTTGACCAATTAGGATATAAGAGAAGGAATTCATTGTTAATAGATAAAGTGAATCAATGTCTTGATAAAAATAGTCTTGCAATTATTGTAAAAAAGGAAGACTTAGACTGGTCGCAATTGGATATTGACGAAAGAGTAACGTTTGAATTTGCGGAAGGGCAGGGAAAAGCGTTGCAAAGTTTAGTAGAAAGTAAATATGCAGGAACGATTAAGGTTAGTGAGGAAAGAAACCCAATAGAACTATATCTGCATCAGACGGAAGCGTTACAGGCATTGGACAAAGAGATAACAAATAATCAAGGAAATAGATTCTCAGGGCTATTAGTTATACCGACAGGGGGAGGAAAAACACTTACTGCTGTTCAGTGGGTTTTAAGAAATGTCATAAACAATGGCAAAAAGGTTCTTTGGATAGCCCATAGGCATGAGTTGTTGGAACAGGCTCTTTCAGCAGTTAAAAGGAATGCTTATTCCAATTTGGTTAATAAACGAAAAGAATTCAAGTATAGAATTATTTCTGGTCAACACGATAGACCTGTAAACATCAAACAAGATGATGATTTTGTTATTGCCAGTAAGGACAGTCTGAATAGAGGAATAGACCATTTAGTGAATAATTGGTTGAACTATAATGGCGACATATTTCTTGTAGTCGATGAAGCACACCATGCAACCGCAAAGACTTATCGAAAGATAATTGAGTTGTTAAATGAAAAGTCGAGTAGATTAGGAATCTTAGGGTTGACTGCAACTCCATTTAGAACAGCAGAAGCTGAAAAGGGATTATTGAAGAAAATTTTCGAGGATGACATTGTATATAAAGTTGATTTGAGAACGCTTATTAGCCGAGGAATCCTTTCAGAGCCAATATTCAAAGAGTTAGAAACACAGATTGATATGACAAAGGAATTAAGTGAACAGGATATAAAAAGTATTCAAGCGTTTGATAGTATTCCAGAAGACATCGCCAAACATATTGCTGAAAATAAAGTCCGAAATAACAGGATTGTCCAAGAGTACATAGATAACAAAGATGAATATGGCAAACTGCTTGTATTTGCTGTAAACAAAATTCATGCAATTGAACTGAATAAATTGTTCAATGAGAAAGGAATTGCATCTGAATACGTTATTTCATCAGAGCAACATATGGCAACTGGCGTTGATTTGTCTAATGAGGCAAATAGAGAAAGAATTAGGAAGTTTAGAAATAATGAAGTCGATGTCCTTATTAATGTGAACATTTTGACGGAGGGAACGGACTTACCCGATGTACAAACTGTTTTCCTAACAAGACCGACAATATCAAGTATATTAATGACTCAAATGATTGGCAGAGCTTTAAGAGGGAAAAAAGCAGGGGGAACGGAAAAAGCCTACATCGTTAGTTTTATAGACGGATGGAAGAATAAAATCGCATGGGTCAATCCAGAAAAGCTATATATAGAAGAAACCGTATCATGGGATGATAACACGAAGGAAAACGTAAAGAAACTGGCAAGGTTGATAGCCATTCAAAAAATTGAGGAATTCGTAAAGATAATAGATGATTCTATTGATACAACTGAATTGGAAAAAATGGATTTTATCAAAATCATTCCATTAGGTATCTATACGTTTTCGTTAATGATACCTTCAGAAAATGAAGAGGATAGAATCAAAAATTGTGAAGTTCTTGTTTATGATAGCACCCAAAGAGCATATGAGAGATTTATTAAGGAATTACACGTCTTTTTTGAAGTGAATCAGTTAAATGATATTGAATTCTTTACTAACGAACAACTTGATAATTTAGCTGAAAAAGTTGAAGATGCTTATTTTACAGGTTTTGAAATGATTCCAGGATACAACCAGCAGGATATCAAGGATATTCTTAGTTATTTTGCCCTAAAAGGTGTAGAACCATCGTTTTTGCAGTTTAAGGACAGAGAGAAATTTGATATTTCAAATGTGGCTCAATATATTTATGAAAATGAACTTGGTGGTAAGGGAAAGAAAGAGTATTTAGATAAAGTTTGGGAACAAGAAGAAAGTTTCTTTAAAGTGTACTTCGGATATAACAAACTCTATTTTAGAAAATGCTTAGATAACGAGATTCTGAAATTAGAAGAACCTGATATTTACTCTACGTCAGCTAAAGAATCAACTGTTATCCCAGAGATAATTGACATAAATAGGCTAAGCCTTTATGAAATACAAAAAATTAATCCGCAATATTGGAGACAAATAACAGATACGGTATATGAAAAGTCAAAAGATGAAAATGGATTTTACACTTGTGCCAATTCAGGGTTTAAAAACAAAAGCAGATTATTCTTCCAAATAGACCATATCATGCCGATGGCTAAAGGTGGCTTAACAGAATTAGACAATCTTCAAGTTTTAAGAAGAGATTTAAATAAATTAAAAAGCGATAAATAAAACCAAAGAAGAGCAGAAAATCCAAACTGCTCTTCTTTAATGAGGTTATAGGTTATTTTCCTCTTCACTATAATAATCAGCTAATTGGCTGTTCAGGCGTTCCAATTGGATGACTTGGGAATGAGGAAATCCATCCCTATACGTCTTTTGAGAACACATCCAGCAGGAACAATGAACCTTTCCTTTAGTAAAAAATCCAGTAAAGCGAGAATGCCATCCAATTTGTTTCGCAATTTTTATTTTACGTTGAATGACTCTTTTTCGATGATGTCGATAATAAGCACGACTTCGATTCTTTTGATGTGGTTTCAATTACCATCAACTCCTTGGGATAAGGCTCAGCCTGTAAAAGTCCCCCAAAGAAAATTTAGACACTACAGGCTGAGTATGATGGCAATACGTGTGGTGAGAAGGTTCAAAACCAATCACCCCTTACGGATGTTTTTCTTTTATTATATATCAAATGAGTCATTTGGATAATTGATGAATGAGTTATCAAGGATAATAGTTTTAGGATAAGTGAAATAGGTTTTCGCTTGTCCTTTTTTTGTTGAAATTACTGGATAAAATTTTGGAGGTATGACAGATTCTGTCTAATCTATTTGATATTATAGGTATATAGAATTGGTTGGAATCTACTAAGGGTGATTGCGTGGCAAAAGATAAGGAAGCAAAAATTAATAGGGTTCTCAAGTTATATGACGCCTTCAGAAAAGGGGGAATCATAATCTACTTGACCTAAAAAAGTGTAGCCTATTCATATACTCCCTGTTAATTTTAAAAGGAAAAGAAAGAGGCGGTAGAGAATAAATATATTGGGTAACTTTAGGTGAGAGAAGGGATATGTTATAGAATTCGAGGATTATTTAAGATAGAAATATCATAAGCGGCTAAGATTATACAAGGTGGAGGAACGAGGTCCTAAACAAAGAGGGATACAATGGAGAAACAGAGCTTACTCTTTCTTCTTTGAGGCAGCTGTTGAAATCCAGAAGCCACCATAATGTGAAATGGCATCATGTGATAGCATTTAGTTTGTTTTATTAAAAGAGAGGCTATATCTATTTAAAGCAGAAAGTGTTCAAGCGTTAGCCTTTTTATAATTTGTAAACGCTTTCTGATGCAACCTTTCCTTACACTAAAGCTCTCATTATTTCGAATTCTAACTCAAAGGCTTTATTAAAAGTTTATTTGAAATGTAGTTTTCTGGTTTAAAAACGTGGTAAGAGGAGGAAGTTATGGAGAAAACAACTTTTTATAACCCGATTCTAGAGCATGGGGCAGATCCTTGGGTGTATAAAGATAAAGATACTTACTATTTTATGGTAACAAAAAGGACAAGGCTTGATTTATGGAAGTCGGCTACATTAAGTGGAATGGAACAAGGAAATTGTAAAACGATTTGGACTGCTCCGAGTGAAGGAATCAATTGTGCTAATATTTGGGCTCCAGAAATTCATCGGATAAATGGGAAATGGTATATATATTTCACGGCAAATGACGGGATAGGCGATGATCAATCAAGGAAGATATTTGTGCTAGAGAATTCGGCAGAGGATCCGTTTGACGGGAATTGGATAGATAGAGGATATGTAAATACAGAATATCCTGGTTTAGATGGAACGATTTTTGAACATAAAGGTTGTTTTTATTTTATATATGCTGGATATGGGAACTTTCCTGCGTATGGATCAGCTTTATATATAGCTGAGATGGAAAATCCGTGGACACTTACTAGTCCCAATGTATTATTATCAAAACCTGAGTATGATTGGGAAAAGCAAGGTGGAATGGCGATTAATGAGGGACCAGTAATGTTAAAGAGGAATAATAAGTTGTTTTTAGTCTATTCTGCTAGTACCACTTGGTCTGATGATTATAGTTTGGGTATGTTAACAACCTCAGAGAATATGGATGTCATGAATCCCGAAGTTTGGCTTAAATCTACAGAGCCTGTGTTTAAGAAAAGTATCGAAAATAAGGTATTTGCTCCTGGACATAATAGTTTTACACAATCTCCTGATGGGACAGAAGATTGGATTGTTTATCATGCTATCTCCGAATCAGAAGGAGGAAGCCAGCGACGAAGTACTAGAATTCAAAAATTTAATTGGAATGCCGATGGTTCTCCTAATTTTGGAGTCCCATTATGTACATCAGCACCGATTACCATTCCTTCTGGTGAGTGATAAGTAGGGAACAGAGGAATTCAGTAAGGGAATATTCCAAAAAGATAATGATTTAAAAGTAAATGGTGAGGTAGGGCCCAATACTTTTACTAAATTAGTTACATAAGATAGTAAGGATCGATATACAATAGTTGTACAACATGAACACTTCACAAGTCCTACTCTTCGGAGTGGGATTTTTTTAGGAATTGTGAAAAAAAGAAAAAGAACCCATTTAAGAGTTCTTTTGTAGACAAGCAATTTATTCAATTAAAGCTCCTTTTTGAAAAATCAAAAAAACGATTGAACTTCTATGTAAAACTCATATAAGAAATAGCAGCCGAATCCAAATAATAAAATTCCTGCGACGATAGATGTCCACTTAATCATTTGACGATTCATTATTTTTCGCGTAATGGAAACAATTGTTAACAGACCAATATCATGTAATAATATGCCTGTGATAATTCCCGCTGCTACAATGATAAAACTAATTGATTCACTTCCTACATAGGAATCTGCTAATACAGTTCCAAATACGGAAATCCAAAATACTAAATTTCCAGGAGAAACAGCTACAAGTAAACCGTTTCGATATGTTGTAACAAGCGATTTATTGACTTTTTCGCCTGCCATTGTGATATCCTTATCCGCATTTTTTATAGAATCATAGGCTAGTATAAATAAAAAAACTGCTCCTATAATCCATAATGGCATTTGTATATAGGGAATTGCCAATACTTTAGCTAATCCGAAATAGAGTGCTAAAATAAGTAGCAAATCAATCGTCATTCCTCCAATACCTACGGCCCACCCATGCATGAAGCCATTTTTCAAACCTTGTTTCGTCATTTCAACTGTAATTGCCCCTACTGGCATTGCAATAGCAAGCCCCACCATTACATAAGCAAAATACAAACTCACATAAACACTTCTTTCAACTCATAAGATTGCTTCTTTCGTCCGTTTATATGAATTATTATACATCTTAATAAATAAAAATTAAACACTACTTAGATTTTAATAAGTTTTTTTAATAGATTTGCCTGCTTTTTTAGAAGAAAAACTGTTATAATCATCCAGATTAACTAGTTTCTTACTCTTGTTGGCATGTTGGGTCCTAAATCTGGAAAATAGACTTGTGCTCCTGAAGGGACTGTGGAAAAATCGGACTCCTGATTGTGGAGCAATTTTTTTTAGGATATAAAAGAGAATTGTTAGTGTTTGGGTATAAAATGAGCAATTATTGAAATTTCCCTAAAGGCAATGTGTTTATTTAATCACCAAACCTTACCCAGTTTATTAAAATTTAAGTATTATTTGAATCGTTTTTTGTGTCTGTTTTATCTAATATTTGAAAACGAAAAAGGAGGTGCCTCATTGGAAACTAAGTTGAAGTTAATATCCAAAGCAAAAAAAGGAGATATAGATGCATTTCAGACATTAATTCATAATGAGAAGGAAAAATTGTACAAGATGGCATATGTGTACATGCGGAATGAGGATGATGCATTAGAAGTGTTTCAAGAAACTATGTACAAAGCATTTGCGTCACTGTCAAAGTTGAAAAATGATGAATATTTCTCGACATGGATGACGCGTATTTTGATAAATTCAGCAATTGATTTATTAAAAAAGAAAAAGAGAGTAGTTCCAATCAATACAGAAGTGTTGGAAAACATTAGTGATACCTCACCTTTCCATTCCGATGTACAAATAGATCTTCTTAAAGCATTGGATGAAATAGAGGAAAAATATAAAACGGTTTTACTGTTAAGGTATTATCAAGATTATACGGTTAAACAGATTGCCTCGATGCTTAAATGTCCAGAGGGAACGGTGAAAACGAATATTCGGCGCGGGTTAGACAAACTTAAGGAGAAAATGAAGGGGGTTTACAGTGATGACAGACAAAATTCCATCGTTCAAGGAAGACATTGATATGATTCATGTTCCGACTGATAAGCTTAATACGATTATAGCGAACTTTTCATTGGACTCTGGTTTAAGAAAACAGCAGGTCAAGCGTAAAAGGAATCGCATTTTAATCGCTGCTGCCTGCTTATTTATTGGCATACCGACAACAGCTTTTGGTGCAGTAAAAGCCTATGATATGATTGTCCAAAAACAAAATTATGAAGTGAATATTTCAGTGATAAATAAGCTTTTTAATAAAAGAGACACTTGGTACAAGATGAAAGTCGGCTATTTACCAGAAAATATGGAAGCAAACGATAGCTTTGGTATGAAATATTCTTTTAAAGATAACTATGCACAAGGCGGCTTTTCATTCATTTTATGGAGATTAGGAGGGAATTCTGATTTTCAAACATTGTATGCAAAGGGCTACAAAGAAAAGGAGATCAATGGTCGGAAAGCAGTGATTGTGAATAAAGATACTGGAAACAAAAATGTAATATTTGATAGACAGGTCTTTCTCTTATTCGAAGAGGAGGGGATGATGATACAAAGTTATGTTGGAAATGATGTAAGTGATGAACAAATGATGAAAGTCATAGAGGGTCTTTCACTTGAAGCAACAACAGAAGAAAAGGCATCATACACAGTGGATTATGATGGATCTCTTTTTAGTAAAGAAAAGGGACCGACAGAATCTCATGTTATTCCTTTGAAAAAAGACAGCAACCAATTATTTAGAGTAGGTCAAACGGTTCCAGTAACCGTAGATGTAGAAAAAATGGAAAAACTTGAATATGTGATAGAAAAAGTTGAAGTCTTTAATTCCATCAAAGATTTTGAAATAGGGAACTTTAATGAGTTGGGACTAGGAATACTAAGTGAGAATAAGGCTTTAGATCAGACAAATAAATTGTTACCATACAAACGGGATACATATAAAGTAGGAAATGGGAAAGACACTGTTGACGAATTAGTAGAGACGCAATTAGTTAATTTGAAATTTGTTTACCTGACAACAACTGTGAAAAATATTGGTAAACAGGCAACAGAAGAAATCTATATGCATCCGTCCTTACAAGTGCTTAAATTTGAAAAGAATGCATGGAACTATGCAGGAGAAGTTGGAATCGCTGAAGACAGTATTATGACGGGAGAAGTGGATTATCTAGAACCTCACGGAGAAGGAAAAGGCTTTTACAATATTGGAAATATCCAGCCTGGCCAAACGATAAAGGTTCACTTAGGTTATTTTGTAGATGAGGATAAACTCGATTCCATCTTCCTTGATGCTTTCCATTACAGTGGGGGGAATGATACGGAAGATATGAATGCGGAAGATCGTTGGTGGATTGATATTCGTCAATAATTCGTTATTCCATAATCCGTCTTGATTGTTGGAAATGGAAAATATTTAAAATTATTCCGCCTCTATAAGCTTAGCCAATAGAAGTCATATTTTATTAACAATAACAAAAGGGGTAGCCAAGTGAAATTTTCTTCATTTGGCTACCCCTTCATCTTTACTTAAAACACCTTCGTAGTCCAATCCTCGCAATTCCAAATATCAGTTGCAATTTCACGATAGAAATCTGGTTCGTGGGATACCATTAAGATGCTTCCGCGATATTCCTTTAATGCGCGCTTCAGTTCTTCTTTTGCATCGACATCCAAGTGATTGGTAGGCTCGTCGAGAATTAATAAATTTGTTTCTGTGTTTAAAATTTTGCACAAACGAACTTTGGCTTTTTCGCCACCAGAAAGGACTTCAATCTTGCTTTCAATATGTTTTGTCGTTAATCCACATTTTGCAAGAGCAGCACGAACTTCAGCCTGATTCATACTTGGGAATTCGCTCCAAATTTCTTCAATACACGTATTGTAGTTGGACTCTTTCACTTCCTGTTCGAAGTAGCCAATGTGTTGATAATCACCGCGTTCTACGGTCCCCGAAATGGGGGTGATTAATCCAAGAATACTCTTTAAAAGAGTGGATTTACCAATACCGTTTGCACCAACGAAGGCAATTTTTTGTCCACGTTCCATTTTCAAATTGAGCGGGCGAGAAAGTGGTTCGTTATAGCCAATAACAAGATCTTCTGCTGTGAAAATCCAACGACTAGCTGCGCGAGCTTCTTTGAATTTAAACTCTGGTTTTGGCTTCTCTTTCCCTAATTCAATAATGTCCATTTTGTCGAGTTTCTTTTGACGGGACATTGCCATATTACGAGTTGCGACACTAGCCTTGTTGCGAGCAACGAAATCTTTTAAATTTGCAATTTCTTGTTGTTGACGCTTGTAAGCAGATTCTAGCTGTTGTTTCTTCATTTCATATATTTTTAAGAAGTTATCATAGTCACCAGCATAGCGATTCAACTCTTGGTTTTCCATATGATAGATCAAGTTAACAACATTGTTCAAGAATGGAATATCATGTGAAATCAAGATAAATGCATTCTCATAATCCTGTAAATAACGCTTCAACCATTCGATATGCTGTTCATCTAAATAGTTCGTAGGCTCGTCTAGTAAGAGGATTTCAGGTTTTTCTAGTAATAGCTTAGCTAGCAAAACTTTCGTACGTTGCCCACCGCTAAGATCAGCTACATCTCGATCGAGTCCAACATCATCTAATCCTAGACCACGAGCCACTTCCTCCACTTTTGAATTAATTTGGTAGAAATCATTACTATCTAATGTTTCTTGTAGCTCTCCAACTTCTGCAAGTAATGCATCGATGTCGGCATTTTCATCACCCATTTTTGCATAAAGCTCATTAATCTCTGCTTCTGCATCAAAAAGATATTGAAAAGCAGTACTCAAAGCTTCACGCATGGTTGTTCCTTTTTGAAGTACAGCATGCTGATCTAAATAACCAACACGAACTTTTCGTGACCACTGCACTTTACCTTCGTCAGGTTGTAGCTTGCCGGTAACAATATTCATGAAAGTAGATTTACCTTCACCATTTGCCCCAACAAGTCCAACGTGTTCCCCTTTTAAAAGTCGAAAAGACACATCATTAAATATCGCACGATCACCAAAACCGTGGCTTAAGTTTTGTACGTTTAATACGCTCATTTTTTAACCCCTTCTTTTATATCACATGTGGATATCATACTAAATTTAGACTAGATTTTCTAACTTCCATTTTATAATTTGTTCAAAATGTAATCCAATTTTGTGGATAACTTCAAGTCTTCCCTTGCTTAATGAAAGAGATTGTTGAATTGTATACACTTAGGCATTTTACATTAGGATAAAAGTCTATTATACAATAGGATAGGAGGTTTTCCCATATGGGACTTGGTGAATAAAAAATGAAATAATTGGTTTTATTTTTTACTATTCAATATCTACTTCAAGTAAGAAAAAATGTCTTCAATCATACCTCCTACAATCCAAATTGTTATTCTTCTATTTAACGAAGATTGACGATTTAATGGTTTTTTTTATATTTGTATACAAAAAAGTAATGATACCAATATTGCAAGATTAGAAAATAAATCTTTTATTATCATAATATTTATCACCTTAATTAAGATAACATGGCTATAAATAGAAGGGAATTTATTTAGGATGGTCCTTTATGGGAATAACTCCCTTTGGTGAGCATAGGATAAAAATACAGATATTGGTAAAAATAAAAAATAAATATTTAAATATAGATGCTTAAGGAGAAGCCAATATGCATTTACTTGTGAACATTGTTATCCTCTTGCTTAATTGGAAATATCGAACTGTCCATAAATGGCGAGAATATCACACTACCATGTTATTTATTAGTTTATGCGACCTCCTATATCATTGTATTTGCAGTGATTTCAAATTGTGGAATTATCAACCGGATTGGCCGTTATTTTCGCAACTAATAACTAATTTAACATATTCCCTAATATTTCTACCTGCAACAGCATTGTTATTTTTGTCGAATTATTCAATCAAAAAAACAATTTTAGCAAAAGTAATTTTTGTTTTAAAGTGGATTTTTGTTTATATGATAGGTGAATATATATTTGTTTTGACACAGAATATGTCACACACTAATGGTTGGACAATGTGGTGGTCCTTACTATTTTATTTTCTAATGTTTCCAATGCTTCTTTTGCATCATACTAAACCAAGACTGACGTATGTAGTAAGTGCTGCTGTTATTATTTTCTTTATAATTATTTTTAACATACCGATAGAGTAGGTTTGAAAAGAGGCGCAGGAACAAGCTTAGATGCAGGTGCAGTAGTTCAGTCATTATTTTTCTGCATATATATTAAGTTTTACTTATTCGGTTTTTGATAAAAAAATGGATCGAACCAATCTTCTGTTTCAGTAGAAGATTGGAGATTTCTTACTAATAGAAATTTGTGATATCTTTCGCTTTTCTTTACTAAGGTCTCTAGTATAAGCTTGAACAAGGTCTACTTTTAGGAGAATATATATGAATTTTTTTGTAAAAAAAATAAAAGGACTTTTATGTATATTAGTAGCTTTAGCAATTATGGAAATGATTGTTGGATTTACTGGTTCAAAAGAAACGTGGGAAATGATTGTCACTATTGCAGTTCAAATTCTCCAATTTCTTTTGTTCATCTTACTTATGGTCCTTCTTAGAAAGATCATTCGTCAGTCAGCAGACAAAGAAAAGCAGTATCAAAGATTACTTGATCATTCACCAGAAGCTATTTACGTTCATCGAAAAGGAATCCTTGTCTATTCAAACGATGCAGGAGCTAAATTGTTTGGCTTTAAGGAACCTTTTGAATTGATCAATTTGCCTTGGAAGGGAATTTTGAATGATAAATCTTATGAAAGCTTAAAATCATCAAGTGATAAATATGAGGTGGATCAGCAATTTAAAATCCATCATTTTAATTTATATGACGAAGATGGAACTATTCGATACATTGAAGCGAAATCAACCTATATTCTGTTCGATGGGGAACCGGCTAGAGAAGTAATAGCAAGAGATGTAACGGATCAGGAAAAAAATAGCCAAAGGTTAAAGGATTTATCCTATTTAGATACTTTAACACAGCTGCCAAATCGCAGAAGTCTGCTGGAGCGGCTTAATCAAGTGATTGAAGAATCGAAACAAAACAATAAAAGTTTCGGGATTATGTTTGTTGATTTAGATGGTTTTAAACAAATCAACGATTCTTATGGACATGCTAAGGGAGATTTCTTATTAAAACAAGTTAGTGAATACCTTAAACTTTGTATAAGGGAAGAAGATGTAGTTGGAAGGTTTGGAGGGGATGAATTTATCATAATCCTCCCCAATGCTGTACAAACAGATTGTATATTAATAGCAAAAAAAATAATCGACAATATGCCTTTATTTATTTCGGACTATTCTAATCAAGTAACATTTAGTATTGGAATTTCTCTTTATCCTCAAGACGGAAATGATCTTGATACTATAATGAAGCTTGCAGATAAAGCGATGTATAATGCAAAGAAACGTGGTAAAAATAATTTTCAGTTTTTTGATATCGGCATCTAAATGCTAATGTAAAACTAAGACAACCTATCAAAATGGTGAAAAAATAGTTATATATACTCCTTTGATTCCAAAAAAGTGATATATTTTAAAGTGTGTATAAAGATTAAGAGATTAAGGGGTATCCATGAAGGAGATTAAAAATAACTTTAATATAAAAATTTACTATATTGTAGTTTGGGCTATTATAGCTATTATCCTTGGTGGGTTATTTATTGATAATCCACGAGTAAGCAATTGTGGATGGGGGTTTATATTTCAACTTATATGGGCGTTCAGTTTGTCTATTTGTTTATTACTTTATCCCAAAAAAGAAACAGATGTTTTTAGAATAAGTATCATCTTATTAGCATCAATTTACTTCTATTCCCTTTTTCTTTTTTACCCAGATACTGGGTCTAACTTTATTTTACTATGCTTTATACCAGCCCTATCCATCTTGTTTTTTAATTCAATGCTTTTTTATTTTACCTTGTTCTTAAATGGGGCATTAATTTTATTTTTATTTGGTTACATTATGTTTACGAACCAAGAGCCTCAATATAGTTATTTAGAACAGGATTTAATCGGAAATGTTTTAAACTTTATTGCGAGCCAAATTATCATCTATTTTATTTTTTATTTAACGAATGGGCGAATGAAAAAGCAGCAATTATATTATGAACAAATTCAGCAATCTGAGCGTCTAAAGACATCTGGTCAACTTGCAGCTGCTGTTGCCCATGAGATTAGAAAGTATGAGTAAAATGTTTGTGGGAGAATAAATATCCTTTTTGTCTAGTTGGGGGACGAGTCCCCCAACTAGACAAAAAGGCCACCAAGCGAAAGCGCGGTAGCTGGAAAAAATTAAGTATTAAAAAAGAGAGCTTCCTTTTGTAAAGTAGAGTTTGCCTAGAACACTACGAAAAGGAGAGGCTCTCATGAATGAATGTAACATAAAATTACCATCATTAAAAGAATTGGAAAAAACTTTATTTCGAACACTCCAAATGACGTTTCAAGAAATTCTTGTTCAAACGTTAGAAAATTGGGATCAAGAGATTGCTCAGCAACGAGACAAAAGAAGATTTGCTTTACGAGATAAGCGAGAAATACGAGTAGATACAGCGTTTGGAGCAGTGGAGCTGAAGCGTAATTATTATTTCGATCGAGTGACCAAAAAATATATTTGTCTGTTAGATCACTACTTACAGTTTCAAGGGAATAAAGGGTTTAGTCCACTATTAGAAGAATGGGGGTTAGAATTAGCGACAAAGGGCTCCTCCTATCGAAAGGCGGTGGAAACGTTCGAACAATTTTTAGGTTATTCGGCGATGAGCCACGAAGCATTACGGCAACATCTTCTTCAAACAAGCGTCCTTCCCGCTAAGGAAAAATGCCCTTTTCAAAAGGTATTGTTTGTCGAAGTAGATGGATTATATGTGAAGAGTCAAGAAAAGAAAAAGCGTGGATGGGAGTTGAAATTCGCCGCTGTACACGAGGGATGGAAAGAAAACGGAAAGCGAGTCAGACTCCGAAATAAAAGGCATTTTCTCTATGAAGGAAAAGAACCCTTTTGGGAAGCCTTTGAAACGTTCTTACAGAATCATTATGCGTATGATCCTACCCAAACCTTGCTTATTATTAATGGCGATGGAGCAGGCTGG